>JBOFFD010001355.1:0-7490 GCA_051648425.1 Planctomycetia bacterium | reverse complement strand
GGTCGTGGGCGGCGCCGGCGCCGCCGACGATGCCGTCGAGGCCGCCCCAGACCAAGTCGACCGTCACGCCCGGCAGGCCTGGCTCCAGGCCGTTGGCGTCCTGGACGCCGTCGCCGTCGGCGTCGACGTAGACGCGGTCGCCGAGGCTGGCCGTGCCGCGGTAGCCGTAGTCCTGGTCGCGGTTGTTGGTGGTGGCCGGGTCGGCACCCGTGAGCGTGATCGCCAAATTGCCCGCGCCCAGGCCGTCGGGGTTGGTGTTGGGGGCACCGCCGTTGTCGCGGGCGTCGGTCAGGTTCATGCCGCCGACGGTGGTCGCGACGGCGACGCGATACCGCTGGCTCGCGCCCAGCGGCAGGGCGCCGACGTACCATTCGCCGTTCGCGCCGGTGTTGACGACGATGGTGGCGTCGTCGCCGCCGCCGCCTTCAAAGCTGCCGTTCGGACCGGCCCAGGACACCGTGACCGGCACGCCGACGAGGCCCGGCTCGCCGACATCCTGCACACCGTTGGCGTTCGCGTCGAAGTAGACGCGGTTGCCGAGCGAGCCGAGGCGTTCGGTGTCGGAGGCGGCGTAGGTGATCCGCTCGCCGACGACGACCCCGGGCAGGCTGGACGACATCGCGGTGGCGGTGTTGTCGAGCGAAGTGGTACCGGTCGGGGTCGTCAGCACGTTCACGACGTACTCGAACGAAACCGATCCGCCGGCGTTGATCGTTACGCCGAGGAAGCGGACGCGGTTGCCGGCCCCGAGGTCGTGGTCGGTGGTGCCGGCGGCGCCGCCGCTGCCGCCGAAGGTCAGCCCGGTCACACTCACGAGATCGAGGGACGCGAGCGGGAGCAGGTCTTCGAGGGTGGAGTCGAACGCGGCCGACGAGCCGGTGTTCTGTACGGTCACGCGATAGGTGGCCGTGCCGCCGGTGGTGGAAATGACTTGCTTGTCGAGGGTCAACCGCGGCTCGACGACGGTGACGACGACCGGGCCGCTGGTGGCGTCCAGCGCGGCGCCGCCGGGCACGTCCAAGGTGGCGGAGTTCGCCAGCGTGGTGGCGGTGGGGAAGGCGACGTTCCCGCCGACGTCCAGCACCCGGGCGGTGACCAGCACCACGAAGCGGTTGTTGCCGGTGACGTTGTCCCCGGTCACGGTGGTCGAGCCGAACGAGAACGTCACGTCGTCCCCGCTGCCGGCCCCGCCGCTGACGGTCGGCGACGGCACCGTGCCGTTGAAATCGGCGGTCAGCAGTCCGCCGCTGGCCCCGACCGAGGTGATGATGGTGAACGAAACATACTGCAATCCGGGCGGCAGCAGGTCGACCAGGGTCTGAGTGCTGGTCGTGCCCTCGGGCAGCGTCACCAGAAGAGCGTAGGTGACGGTTTCCCCAATGGTCACGTTCGACCCGGTGGTGCTCGTGGCGGACGTATCGAACAGGGACTTCGCCAGAGTCGGCGCGGGCACCGTCAGGCTGGTGCCGTCCGAGTCGAAATAGTTGTTCAGCGGGGTAAGCTGGGCGTCGGCCGGGACGATGTTGCTCGACCCGTCGCGCTCGCCGTCGGCCGCGCCGGACCCGCCGGGCGTGGTCGAGCCGGTCGGGTTCGGGGTGGTGCCCGAGATGCCGGGCAGCGACGAGTACGACAGCGTGCCCGTCGAACTGATGATTTGGTTCGGCGCGACCGCCGCCGTCATCGTGGCGTTGAAGCGGATGTCGATGGCGTCGTTCAGGCTCACCTGGTCGAGCGTCACGACGACCATGTTGCCCGTCGTCGTCACCGTGAAGCCGATGCTGATGATCACGTTGTTGCGGCGGACGACGACGCTGGACGCGTCGAGCGTCTGCTCGGCCGGCAACAGGTGCCGATACTGCACGTTGAAGGCGTCGGCGGTCGCCGACCGGGTGGGGTTGCCGGTGTTCGAGAAGGTGGCGGTGAAGTTCAACACGTCGCCGGCGTCAGCGTTGGCGGCCCCGTCGTTGACGTTGAGGTTGGTGATGACCGGCTCGACGACGGTGACGGCCTCTCCGCCGACGATCGCCGCGGTGCCGGTCGCGTTGTTATTGGGGTCGCTCGCCGTGATCGTCGGTTCGCCGACGCCGGTGCCGTCGCCGTTGACGTCTCGCACCACGTTGATAAAGCCGGGCGTGCCGTTGCCGTCGGTGTCGGCCAGGGCGGTCGCTTGGTTGGTGAGAACATCGCCGGCTTGGTTGCCGTCGTTCGGGCCGCCGCCGCCCGTGTCGGTGTTCATCACAAGGGCGTTGAACTCGACGACGACGTATTCGACGGTGACGTCATTGTCGGTGTTGGTCATGTTGCCGAAGCGGAAGTAGACGTCGGTGCCTGTGGGGTAAACCGTCGGGTCGCCGACGCCGGTTCCGGCGATGGTCTGCGAAATGTTCGAGTCGTTGAAAACGCCGACGATGGCCGACGAGGCGATGCCGCCCACGGTCGTCTCGTTGCCGTCGATGGCACCGGCGGCGAGCATCGGTGAACCCAACCCCGTCACATTAGTGATCGTGGCCGAGGCGATGGAGTTGCCGCCCGTCGATACGAAGGCGTAGCGAGCCGTGCCGTCGTTCAGGAACGCCAGGCCGATCGGCAGAAAGTCGCGGATCTGCAGGTTGCTGATGGCGCCTTCGGGAACCGACATGACGATGCGGTAGCGAACGATCTCGCCCACGGCCACGTTGGTGCCGGTCGTGGAGGTTTCCGAAGTGGCGACCACCGTCTTGCGAATGACCGGCGGCGATTCGATGTCGGCGGTGTCGGTGTCGCGGTAATCATTGAGGGATCCGCCACCGATCTCGCCGTCGGCTCCGGTGCGTTCGACGCTGTTCGTGTTGAACGTCGAACGGGGCGACGTCACGTTGCCGGGGAGGCTGGTCCAGCGAACGTCGGCGGTGTTGGTGAGCAGCGCCCCGGTCGTGCCGAGGAAGTTCGTTCCCTGGACCACGATGACGATGCTAACGTTCGGATCGATGTCGTAGGTGTTCGCGAGATTGAACGTCAGCCGGCCCGCGCCGTCGATGGCGAAATCGCCGACGCCCAGAGTGGCGGCGGAGCCGTTTCGGTACACCGTGCCCGCACCGCTGACGGAGACCGCGATCGGTGCCGTGCCGAAAGGCGTGGCTCCCAGGAACGCCGAGACGGGAAGTTGATCGAACAGCGTGACCCCGAACGCCCGCGTCGAACCACTGGACGGATTGCCGATGGTGATCTGGTAGCGAATGTTATCGCCGGCGTCGGCCCGAACTTGCTGGCCGAACGCCGAGTAGGGATTCAGGGGGAACGCTACGCCCGCGTTCTGGACGGCCACGTCTTTCACGTTCGTCAGCGTCGGCTCGACGAGCGTGACTTCTTGCAGCGTTCCCGTGCGGCTGCCGCTGGTGTTGGTCGCTTGCCCAGCACCGACGGTTTGGAGGGTCGTGAGGTTGCCGGTCCAGTTGAAGTCGGCGGTGTTGCGCCGTTGATCGCCGGCCTGGTTGCCGTCGGCGTCGAGGGGGTCGCCCGAACCGGCCGGAAGGGTGTTCACGTTGAGCACGACGGCCCGGTACGTGATCACGATCGTTTCCAGAGCGCCGTTGACAACGTTCGCGTTCGTGATCGTGCCGAGGTTGAACCTCACCTGCCGGCCGCCCTGCGAGTTGATCGACGACACGGTCACGTCGTTCAAGAAGGCGGCGAGGTTGGCTGCCGCGCCGGCGGCGCTGTCGAGCCCGGTGCTCGTGGTGACCCCCGCGACACCGCTGGCGCCTCCGATCAACACGTCGACGCCAATCACGTCGACAAATGCCAATCCCTGTTCGAGGGTGTCGGTCAGCTCCGCGCCCGGCGTGCTGCCTTCGGGGACCGTGATGGTCACGGTGTACGTGATCAGTTCGCCGATAGTCGCTTGCGCGCCCGCGCCGCCGGTGGCGTTGTTGCCCTGCGCGTCCACTTCGGTGCTGGTAAGCACCTTTGAAGTGATCGGCAGCTTGACGATCAGGTTGGCGGTGTCGCTCGGATCGACGGCCCCCGGCACGTTGGCCGGGTCGGTAAGGTCGACGCCGGCGTCGATGGTGGCGTAGTTGGTGACGCTGGCCGTGTTGGTGATGGTCTGGTTCGGCGTCACCACGTCGCGCAGCGTCACGTCGTAAAGCATGACGACGGTGTTCGAGCCGTTGGTGACGGCCACGTTGCCGGCCGTTTGGTCGGTACGCAGGCCGCGGCTGAGGCCGCCGGTGCGGTTGTCTTCGGTCGCGCCGCCGATGTTGCCGGACATGTAGTTGTCGGTCAGTTCGACGATAAGTTCGCCGGTGGCGGCGGTGTACGACACCACGGTGAAGTCGGTGCCGGACACAAGCGCCGTGCCGTCGCCGCGGAAGAGGCGGACGTCGGTGGCGGGGTTGAAGGTGGCCCGGTTGTACCCGATCGGAATGACGTCGCGGATGCGGACGTCGAAGGCGTCGCCCTTGCCGGTGTTCTGCGCGACGACGGCGAAGCGGACGCGGTCGCCGGCGTCGACGGCGTCGGCCAAGCCGATGTTGCGGGCGCCGATGGCGTCGGCGTCGGCGGCGGAATCAATGACGCCGCCGCTGAAGCCGGCCGCGAGGGTCGGGTTCGTGAACGTGAAGCCGCCCAGCGGGAAGCCGGTGGCGTTCGCGCCGACGACGCCCTTGTCGATGGTGACCTGCGGCCGGACCAGTTCAAAACGTTGCAGGTCCTCGACGGTCTGCGTGCTCGTGCCGGTGGACGCCTCGTCGACGCGCAATTGGTTCGTCAGGAACAGGTCGCCGCCGAACGCCTGGCTGCCCACCGGCAGGGTGAGCAAGAGGCTGATCTGCGTCGGCCGGCGCAGGAGGTCGTCTTGGAAGTTGCCGAAGTTGAAGTGGACGGCGTTGGTGAGCGGGTCGGTCGTGATGAACGAGGTGAAGGTGATGTCGCCGTTGGGGCTGGACGCGTTGAAGTTGAGGAACCGGCGGTTGGTCGGCACGAACGCCCGACCGCCGTTGACCACGCCGCCGGTCTGGATTCGGTAGACACGGCTGTTTTGGACTTCGACGGCTTGGTCGAAGGCCGTGTCGCGGGTCAGCGTCCCGCCGGCGCCCAGCATGAAGATGCCGTTCTGCCGGGCGTCGACTTGGTTCTTGACGAGGATCCGCTCGCCGACGACCGGGGTGACGCCGTCGACCGTGCCGGTGAAGCCAGTGAAGGAGCCGATGCCGGCCGGGTTGTAGGTCGCCGAGATCGGGGCGGTCGTCGCCGCGCGGATCGTCAGCGTCGAGAGCGCGCCGACGGTGCTGAAGAAGGTGTCGGACGGGTCGATGGCGACGGTGTAGTTGGCGAACGTCGGCGTCACGCCCTGGAAGTCGTACAGGCTGGACAGGCCGACGGGCATCACCGGCAACGGCGGCAGATCGGAAAGCACCAACGCTTCGTAGCTGGTGACCGGCAGGGTGTAGGTCAGGCGGTAGGTGATGCGATCGCCGGCTTGGACCGAGAACGGCGGGTCGGAAAAGACCTGCGTCGGCACGCTCTGGCCGTTGATCGCGGCGATTTCCTTGTTCTGCTCGCCATAGGGGACGCTGACCGAAGCGGCGCTGTCGTCGGTGGACGTGCCGATGATCGTCGGAACGGCGGCGTTGATCGTGTCCGCCTGAATCTGCTCGGCGACGACGCCGTCGCGGCCGGGGGTCTGGGTGTCGTCGACGACGTTGTTGAGCGAGTCGCCCTGGTCGATCGAGCGGTCAACCGACAGGAATTCGTCGCTGTAGTCTTCGCGGACTTCGACCCAGTAGACGATGGTGCCGGTGGTCGCGCCGAGGTTGAGACTGGTCACCGGGTCGTTGTCGGGGCCGGTGCCGTTGTTGTTGATCTCGCCGCCGACCAGCCGGCCGGCGTTCGCGCCGAGGCGGCTGATGAGTTCATCGGAGACGTTGAAGCGGAGGAGCGTCGAGCCGTCGATGACGCCGACGGTCGGGCTGCTGAACTGCGCCGTGACGGGACCGGTTCCGGCGAATGTCGTCGGGTCGGATTCGGTGCCTAGCGGCAGGGCCGACTGGAGCGTATAGCGGCGGGAGTAATCAATGTTGGCGTTGCCCGAGAACACGCCGGCGGAGTTGGTCCGCGAACCGCCGCCGGCGGCGAACAGGTAGGCGTTGTTGACGTTAAGCTGCGGGGCCGCCGAACCCAGCGCGCCCGGCAGCGTGCCGAGCCGCAGCCGCAGGCCGTCGCCCACCGTGTCGTTCAGGAACATGTTCTGAACGGCGAAGTAGTCGGAAACCTGGAAGTTGAGCGTGACGCGCAGCAGCGTGAAACCGGGCCGGATGAACGGAGCGGCGGCTCCGGTGGTGCTGTCGAACGCCTCCATCGTCTTCTGCACGGCGACCGAGTGGTGCTCCAGCGTGTGTGTCAGCGTCGAACCGCTGACCGCCGGCGTGGCGCCCATGATGATCGCGTCGCGCGGGTCGATCGGATCCCAGGTGAGCGAGCCGGAGACCTGGTTGACGCCGGTTTCGCTGTCGGTGCCTTGGGCGACGGTCGGGCCGACGGGGGCGGAGGTGTCGCGCGGGACGTAGAAGTCGTACTCGAAGACGGCGTCGGGGATGCCGGCGACGGCGGTGATCGACGCGAAGGTGTACGTGAGGGTGCCGTCGGGGCCGGTGGTCACGGCCGTGCCGCCCGAGTTGGCCGCCGCGAAGATGTTCGAGCCGATTGCCGGCGCGGTGGCGGCGAACATGCGAGTACTGTCGCGGGCGATGATCTGGTGGCTGTCGGGCAGGTTGTCGCTGATGACGAAGTTCGTGACCGTCTGGCCGGGGGCGATGTCGGCTTCGATCCGGTAGCGGCGGATGTAGTTCGGGCCGGTGGCGGTTTCGTCTTCGGGGCCGAGGTAGATCTTGTTCAGGCGGTAGAGGCGTGGCGTGGCGTCGCTGGCCGCCGGGGCGCCGGGGAGCGCCGGGCCGTTGTCCGCCGCTTCATTGTCGCGGAAGCCGGGCCGGATGTTGATAGGCAGCGGCGAGCCGAGGTCGGCTTGGTTGCTCATCGGCAGCGAAACGGTGACCGAGGTCGTCTGAGTCGGCGTCATGCTGCCGAACGGCAGGCGGTAGACGTAGATCGTGTCGCCGGTGCTGAAGCCGGCCGGTACGGTGACGCCCGTCTCGCCGGAGAACGGGTTGTTGTAGGTCGGGCCAGTGACGGGAATAGTGCCGGCGAGCGTGTACGGGCCGGAGCCGGAGACCGTCGGCGCGCCGTAGCCGTCGCCGCCGTCGGGACCGCTGGTGTCGACCGCCAAATCGAAATAGGGCGAGAAGCCGGGAAGGGTGCCGGTGTTGGTGAAATTGAAGCTGTAGGTGACGGTCTCGCCCAGCAACGGCTCTTGGGCGCCGACGGCGGGCAGACCGACGATGGACGCCACCGGAGCCGGCACCGTCCGGTCTTCCAGCACTTCAAGCTGCTTTCGGACGGCGGCCTGACGTTCGTTCCTCACGACCGCCGGTTTCCGCGAGGTCGACGCACGGAAA
>JBOFFD010001354.1:0-1765 GCA_051648425.1 Planctomycetia bacterium | reverse complement strand
AATGTCGATCTACCGCACGCTGAAACAACGCGGCCTCGACCCGCTCGAGGAAACCGAAACCGCCCTGCGCCAGTACATGACGACGGGCCGACTCCCCCCGCTCCCGACGAAAGTCCGTTCAACGGACTGAAGGGTTACGAATTCTTATACTGGCCGAACCTGATATCGAACGAGCGGAACGGAGTTGATCTTATGGAATGGCGGCAAGACGAAGCCGTGTCGGCGCTGCAAGCGGTCGTGTGGGCGATGCTTCAAAGCGGCCGAGCGGCATTCTTAAAACCGACTCCCATCGACGACCGATTGCATCCGCGCTACGTGTCGTGGAGCCACGGCAACTCATGGAACCGGACCCCGGCCTGTTCCACGACGGTCTTCGGTTCGCGGGGCGGCGTCGGCGAAACTCTGACGGCGCGTTACGCCGAGTGGCACGGCGACGGCGACTACGTCGAAACCTTCTGCAACGACCCGATCCCTTCTCGCGTCACGGCCGTCTATCGGCCGACCTTCTACGTCGAAGAGTTCACGGTCGACCGCGCCAAGTTTACGTCTCTTTTCACCGATCTATGCAACATCCCCATGCCGTCCCTCTTGACCATGGACGACTTCTGCATGGACGGCGGCGGCTGCGTCGGTTTCGACATCGCATCCTTCGGCCATCCGCAGACGCGGCTCTCGGTTGAAATTCCATGGCACACGTCGAGCGGCTGGGAAGCCGTGTTGAGAGCCAACGATCGACTGGGGACGTTTCTTTCGACGGCGCGGGCGGAACGAGAGGGCGGAGTGGAACCCAAGACCGACGTGGACGCCGCCGCCGATGGTGGACTTTCCCCGCGCGGCGGCTAGTTATGCCGGTCCGGAAGGGGCGGACCCGCGGCGGCGTCGTCGCGCGGACGAAGCGTCGCTGGCGGAATGCGCATCGCCCGTCCCCCCGATCGACGAACTCGGACCATTCAATGATCATTGTTTTGAAGCCCGACACTACTCCCGATCAGGTGCGGCACGTCGTCGAGCGCGTGGAAGAACTCGGCTTGAAGCCGCATGTCAGCCAAGGGACGCAGCGCACCATCATCGGCGTCATTGGCGACGAAGAACGGCTGCGGGCCGAGCCGCTGGAAGCCATCCCCGGCGTGGAGCAGGTCATTCCCGTGTTGAAGCCGTTCAAGCTGGCCAGTCGTGAAAAGCACCGCGAAGAAACGGTCATCGACGTCGGCGGCGTGAAGGTCGGCGGCGGAAGCCTAATGATGATCGCCGGGCCGTGCGCCGTCGAAAGCGAAGCCGGCCTGCGGACCATCGGCAAGTTGGTGCGGGCGGCCGGCGCGAACGTGCTGCGCGGCGGCGCCTTCAAGCCCCGCAGCAGCCCTTACTCGTTCCAAGGGCTGGGGGAAGACGGTCTTAAAATCCTTCGCGCCGTCGGCGACGAACTGGGCATGCCGGTCTGCACCGAGGTGATGGACACCCGGCAGGTCGCGCTCATCGAAAAGTACACCGATTCGTTTCAGATCGGCGCCCGCAACATGCAAAACTTCAACCTGCTGGCCGAGGTCGGGCAGACCCGCAAGCCGGTGGTGATGAAGCGCGGCATGGGGTCGACCGTCAACGAAATGATCATGTCGGCCGAGTACATTCTGGCCAGCGGCAACCCCAACGTCATTTTGTGCGAACGGGGCGTCCGCAGCTTCGACAGCTCGACCCGCAACATGCTCGACCTGGCGGCGGTGCCGAACGTGAAACTTCAGTGCCACCTGCCGATCATCGTCGACCCCAG
>JBOFFD010001353.1:0-7294 GCA_051648425.1 Planctomycetia bacterium | reverse complement strand
GTCGGAATAGCCGCGCGGATCTTGATACTCGTCTTGCACGATGCACCTCCCGGTGTTGAACCCCGCTCGCCGCGAAGTATTATAGGAAACCGGTCGCGATCGAAAACTTACCGACTTACATCCGTGCCGGCGTAATAAGGCTGCGAAGAACGCCTCTGCTTTTTCAAGACGTTGCGTTCCAATAGGAGCCGCTTGTTTTCGGCGCGGCCTTGACGCCGCCCACCAACACGGAGAGTGCGGGCGTCAAGCGCACAGGTTAAGCAGCGGAAGTTCGTCCGTCCGGCGGTTGCCCCGCCATCGGTTGTAAAAGACGTCGACGGAAGTGCCGATCTCCACCTCTTGGTAGAAGATCGTCTTCACCCAGGCGCGACCCGCCAGCAGTAGCGGGGGACCAGCGAGCCGCCCCCGGTTTCACACAGGCGGTGGGCCTGGTACTTGATGTCGTCGGTCCAGCCGGTGAAGACTTGGTCGTCTCGCGCGGTCACGTGAGCCGAGCGAGGCGGACTAGATTCGCGTGGTGCGGGCGAGGTCACTCGAACTCGAACCGCAGCAGCCGACCATCAGGTGACTCGTCGTGCAGGGTTTCCCGAATGTACTCCCCGCGGATGAAATCCGGCGGGGGCGACGTGGTCGTCAGGATGTATTGGAAGGCGGGTGGGTGGTCGGGGAAGCGGGTTTCCAGTTTGAGGACGAACTGGAACAGGTTGCGGTAGATCAACTCGTTCAGGTCGGCCTCGCGGGGGCTGTCGTGGATCAGGAACCGGGGGTGGTTCCCAAAGCCATCCATGCTCGCAACAAGACTGACCAGGTCGAAACCCACGACGCGACCGGCCGAGCCCATCGCCTCGCCGGACGACGCCTCGGGGTTGGGGGCGATGCCCGACTTAAGGTCCAGCGACAGCTTTCCACCGCTGCGACGGATGAGGCCGTTCATCACCTCCTGGAAGCAGTCGTTGAGTCGAGAGAGTTGACGCATCCGGGTGTTGGCCCGAGCCTCCCGCCGTTTCTCAAGCTCCTTGAGGTCGGCTTCGGTCGACAGACGGTCCCGCTCCAACTGGTCTCGCGGTGCGGACGAGGTGGCGTACTTCTGAAAGCGTTTCAGCAAGAAGTCGCACTGCGAGACAGCTTGACGAGACTCGCCGGCCACGCTGGCGAACTTGGCTTCCGCGACAGTCACGGCTGTTTCAGCACTTTGAACGGCCGCCTTGTGCTGGTCGAGTTCTGCCGTGATGGCTGCGATCTCCCGCTCGGTCTGTTCGATCACATCCTTCTTCTCGTTGATCCGGTCTTCCCGCGTCGGGTCGGGATATTTCAGGTCGTTCACCAAGTAGCGGCACTCCCCAAGTCCACATGACAACTTGTGCCTCTGTACGGTCAATGCCTCCGTCACGTCAGGCTTCTGGGCCAGTTCCAACTCACCCTGCAACCGTTTGAGATCCCGTTGTCTCTGTTCCAGCCCGCCCTCGGTTTTGTCCCGACATTGGCGGCGGACCACGAGGTCGGCCTCGGCGTCCGCGACCGCTTTCGCTTCGGGCAGTCGGCCGATCTGTTCGACGAAACTCCGCTTCCTGTCTTCGATTGCCGAACGGACTGCGGCGTGGGCGAGATTGCCCTCGCCAATGTCGGCGGTGATCTCGGCCTCCTCTGCCAGCAACTTCACCATCTGAGCTTGCTCCTGATGCAGGTCGTCCAGTTTGCCTTGGGTCAGCCGCAGCTTCGTCCGTGCGGCGTCCATGTCGTTGGTGGCGTCGTACTCTTCGCGGTCGAAGAGGTTGAGCACCACGCGGGAAACGAGGTTGGCGTCCGTGTCGCGGAGCACGTCCGGGTCGGAGTCGTCGTCTTTGTGCCGCCACGTGTTGTGGGAGGTGTACCGGCAGCGTTGGTCTCGGATCAGCCAGCCGAGCAGGTCGTTCCACGCCGGCACCCGGTCGGTGCGGCCGACGCGAACGTGGTCCAGGTCGGGCGGGCGAAGGGCGTGAAGTGCGTTCTCGAAGTCTGAATACGGGAGGAATGCCCTCGCTTCGGCCAGCAGGTCGTGCCAGTCGGCCGTTTGCAGGCTGCACGACTGTTTCGCACTGGTGAGCGAGCGGCAAACGGCCCAGTCGGCGTTCCGAACTCGGACGACGGCGATCACGGCGGCTTCGCCCGACGCCGCCCGAATGCGGTTCCGAACCCGCGAGCCGGCGTACTGCTCGTCGCCGAGGCAGTAGCGGATGAGCCGCACCAGCAGCGTCTTGCCGACGTTGTGCCCGAACGCGGTCGTATTCGGGTCGGACGGCAGGCGGGCGTTGATGACGTTCAAGCCCAACCGGAACGGGATGTCGCGGATCGGGGTCACGCCCGGTTCGCGTTTCGGCACGATGACGATTCGCTTGACCCAGACGGCTGGCTCGCCGGGGTACGCGGCCGGCTCCGGGTCAGACTGGAACAAGCTGGGCTGGTGCATCGGTGTATTCTTCCACGGTGAGGCGGGCGGCCTGCTCGTCGCCGATCTGTTTCATGACCAGTAGAGCTTCTGCCGCCTTGGCTCTCAAGCTCAGCAGGCCGGTCAGGTCGAACGGCGACGGGCCGGGGAGGTAGAACGGCAGCCCCTCGGGCGACTGCGGGTCGATTCGGATGCCTTGGGTCGCCAGCAGTTGGTCGATGGCGAGCGGCATCCAGCCTAGTAGGGTTGCGTGTCTGCGACCGCAGACGCGACCGGGAGGCAACGTATTCTGGACATACGCGGTTCGCAGGGCGTCGTTCACCATCAGCACCAAGCCGGTTTCGAGGACCGACATGCCGACGCGGCAACCGTAACACTCCAAGAAGGCGGCAACGTAAGCCATCGCCTTGAGCATGTCGTACTGCGGTTGTGTCAGAACCGGCTTGGCGACACCGGGCGGTGGTAACAGTTCCGAAACGAACATCGGAGCGGCCATGCGGCGGTAGCAGTCGAGGATCATCTCTTTGGTGCGGTAGGTGCCGAAACGGTCAACATCCTTCTGTTTCACGATGGGGAAGGTTTCGAGGATGTAGCCGGCGTCTTCCTCGCTGACGCCGTACAGGAGGAAGAAGGCGGCGTCGAGTTCGGCCCGGATGACGGCCCGGCGTGTGTCGTCCCAGAAGAACGGGTCGCCGTTGTAGCCGAGGTCTTCGGCGAACGGTTTCAGGTCGTGGGCGGTGTAGGTTAACTCCAGCACGCGGGGTTTGATCCACTCCGCGAGCGTCCGCGAGCGGTCCCACAGGAACGGCTGGGCGTAGGTGGCCGGCGGCAGGACGGGGAGTTGGTTCAGGAGGCCAAACGTCAGGTGCGTGCCGCCGATTTTTTGACGGGACACATAATCGGAAACGAACGAGCACAGTGAAGCGTATAAGCAAGCAACGTCGGTCGGTTCGCCCTCTGGCATCAATAGCGGGGCAGTGTGACCCACGCCGACCCGTGGGAGAACACTGAATATGCTGGTGCGAAAGTGTGTGTTTCGGCAGATGTCCCGAAAGCCGATGAGCCAGCCGCGGTCCCAGCGATCCCTCAACCGCCCGGCGACTTCTACGGCCGGCACCCAATATCGGGCTTTCACCGTGAAAAACGGGTCAGCCTTCTCTTCAATGGTCACGTCGCGGCTGTCAGTGCCGTTGTAGGTGGCCCAACGGTGATCGAACTGATGCAGCAACTTCGCCTCGTAAAGCGGCAGATACTCGGCGGTGCACTTGCGGAAGATGTTGCCGTCGAGCTTCCAGCCGTCCGCTTCCATGTCGGCCGTTGTGTGGAACAGGCCGGAGTCGGAAGCCATGTCAAGCATTCGCAGGAACGACACGCCCCACGGATTACCGTCTTTCGCCCCTTCCTTGAGCAGCACCGGCACGCGACGATAGATCGACTTTGTCAACTCGGCATCACGTGCGGTACGGAACACCGGGCAAGTGCGGGTGTTCGGATTCAGGAGTGAGAAGTCTGCGGGAGTAAGTTGAAACAGCCTGTCTTGCTCCGTGAGTTGTTCGACGAGATGTAGCCCGAAGGCAAACAAAGTGGATTGGTTTGGCCGCTCACTACCCGACATACAGAGCAGACAGAATTTGACGGAGTGGTCGACGACGGCAAAGAGCTGCTTCTCGTTCTCAAAGCCGAACAGCGAGACCAATGTGGCCGTTTGTGTGAGATCGTCCAGCAACAACTTGGTGGTGTCGTCAGTCGCAATACCGAGTGGCACTATGCAGCCGACCCGTCCGGTGGGGCGGATCAAGTTGCGGTTCAATTCGGCAAAGATGCTGTAGGTGTTCACGTCGCCGCGGCCGCAGAGCGGGAATAGGCCCCGCCGCTCACCGCTTTCTTCGTCGATACCGGAGCTGTGCCGCACCAAATGGCTTTCGCCCTCGGCATTGCGGCGGTCGTCGAGGAACGCTTGATGCAGAGCCGGGTCTTTGGTCTCCAGTTCCTTGATGAGCTTGCCGCGAATCGACGCCGTGCGCGCCCCGGCGATCTCGGGGCGGCGGTGGGCGGCGAACCACTCTTGTTCTTGCAGCTTGATCCGTTCCCACGGCGGGTTGCCAAGCACCACGTCGAAGCCGCCGCACCAGCCGGTCAATTCGTTGTCGGGAGACTCGCTCTTGGCCGAATGGCGAAACACGCCGGGGAAGGCGAGGTGCCAGTGGAAGAACTGGTACTGCGCGGCCAGCCGGCGGACCTCGGCGAACTCTTGCGGACCGACGTCGTGCGGATTCGTTTCGATTCGTCGGAACCGGGCGTCGGTCATCGGCAGGAGGTCGTCGTTCTTCACCTTCCTCCAGACGAACGCGGCGCACCACGCATCCGCGAGGAACCGGCCGGAGGTGCGGTAGGCGGCGTCCGATTTCACCAGTTCGGCGTAGCGGCGTTCCTTCTCGCGGATGCTCTCGACGGTGTCGTCGGGCAGGCCTTCGAGCCGGGCCATCGCCGCCGGCAGGTTGCCGAGTTGGTCCCAAGGCTTGAGATCGTCGAACAACCCTTCCTGGCCGCGGCGTTCATCCCTGTTCTGCCGCTTCAGAACCCCGCACCACTTCTTGTCGTCGCCTTCGATCGGCTCGAACGCCTCGTCCGGGACGCCGGCCTTAAGCAGGGCCGGGGTGGCGCCGAGCAGGCTGTTGCCGCACTGGACGTGGTGGTCGAGGAACGACAGCGGCTTGCCCGGCTCCAGGGCCTCCATCCACAGGGCCACCTGGCACAGCTCCACTGCCATCGGGTTGACGTCCACGCCGAAGATGCAGCGGCCGATCACGTCGCGCAGGGCGTGCCGCACTTCGGCCGGCGCCGGCTCCTCTTCGTAGGTGCGCACCGACGCCAGCTTCTTGGCAATGCGGTGGGCGGCGGCGATGAGGAAGTGGCCGGAACCGCACGCGGGGTCGCACACCTTGAGAGCGAGGATGGCGGCTTCGGCGTTCGGTTGCGCGGCCGCTTCGGCCAACACCGGGTCGAGGGCCGAGTCGAGCAGGCAGGTGATGAGCGAGGTCGGGGTGTAGTAGCTGCCGGTCGTCTTGCGTTCATTGCCGCCGGCGGCATCAAGGGTGAACGCGATGGCGTCGGGGTCGAACCGCGGCTGGAGTTCAAGCAGCGATTCGTACACGCTGCCGAGTTCCTCGGCCCCGAGGTTGCGGTAGTCGACGGTGCGGCGGGCGGCGCCGTCGGTGATGACGGAGAGCGCCCGCACGGCTTCAAGCAGGTCGGCGTTGGCCAGCCGGCAGCCGGCCAGGTGCGGCGTGCGGGCCGGGTCGAACAGGCCGCCCAGGGCGGGCAGGGCAAGCTCCGGGCACCCGCCATTGCCCAACTTGGCGAAGACGAGCGAAAGCCCCTCGTACAAGTCGGTGTGCGGGGTGCCCCGGAGCTTCTCGGCGATGCGGCGGAGGCGGGCGGACGAGTAGAACTTCGCGTACCGGCTTTTCGCGTCTTCCGCAGCCGACGGCTCGCAGAGCAGTTCACGGTCCTCGGCGACGAACACGAACAGGAACCGGTACACGACCCGGAGCAACTGACGGTAATACTCGAGCGGCGTGAGGCGGTCGTGCTTGAGGGCGGCCTTCAGGTCGGCGTTGGCGGGACAGGCCAGCAACCCGCGACCTAGCGCCTTGACCGCGTTCTCAACGCCCGTGCGGAGTTGGTCGAGCGCGCGTAGCCCTTGCTCTGCGGCGAGCTTCGACCAGCGTTCGAGCCAGCACTGCTCAAGCTTCTCCGCGGCGACGCGGGACTCGTGACAAAGCCGCCACAACAGGGCGAAGTCGGCGTACTGTCTGCCGTCGAACATCGCCTGGAGGTCGAACTCGACGAACGTCGGGCGGGTCAGCCGGATGTTGTCGCGGAGAATGCGGAGCTTCAGCCCGTTGGAAACGAACCCCCAGAGGTGGCCGTCGGAGCGGTTGAGGAATTCCTGCACGAGGCCGTGGGGGCTGAACTGCCTGCCGGCGGTTTCGACCCGTTTGTCAAGATCCTGGCGGAAGCCGACGAGGTGGAACGGGCTGTGATGGCGGACGTGCGAGACGGGATACGCCTTCTCGTCGATGACGTACGGCTGGGCCACCCGGTCGAGGGTGCTGTAGCCGAGCACCTTCCAGAACGGGAGGAGCCAGCGTTCGACGGTCAGCTTGGAGCCGGAATCCGTGGGTGGAAGATTGCCCCTCGCGGCTTTGAATACGTCCCACGCCGCCGACAAGCGCGTCCATGCGTGATTCGCAGCCTCATTCACCTTTTCGCCGACGAGGTCGTAGTCTTCGCCACGCAGGCCTTCGAGACGCGAATCACCAGCGGCCACCCGTTGGAGGAGGTCGGTGGGCAGAATGGAGCCTTCGACGCGGACGCAGGTGAAGGTGTCGGTGGTCATGGACGGTTACACCTTCGGCAGGTAGACGTAGATGCCAAGCACGTCGGGCAGGTTCAGGGCTTCGACACGGTGGCGAACGCCCTTCGCCCGGCTCGCCTGGCGGACGCGGCCGTGGGCGTCGAGCAGCATTTCGCCGCGGGCGGCGGCGAACTCGGCCAGTTTGGGTCGCAGGTGTTCGACGCCGTCGATCACCTTTTGGATGAAGTCGCGCGCTTGGTCGGCGGCGACGTTGGCGTCGGGTTCGGCGAGCAGTAACTGTTCGCCCACTTCCGGCGGCAGCCATTCGGCGTTCTGCGGTGAACCGGCGAACGCGACGAGTTGGCTTTCCTCGGCGAGGAGCGGGCGTTCGTCGTCGCCGATCTTTGTGACGATATGGAACCGGTGCCGGAGGAGCAGGAGCGTCGTCCGCTTGGCGACCCGGCTGGTGCGGATCACGCCGCAGCGGCGAGCAGGACCATCGAGGTGCG
>JBOFFD010001352.1:0-6280 GCA_051648425.1 Planctomycetia bacterium | reverse complement strand
TTACTTCCTGGGCACCGCCAGCACCGCCAACCGCACCGTTGTCGTCGACGAAGTCGACGACAAACTGAACGTCACCGTCGACGGCACCACTTCGGTCTTTAATAAGACCGACGTCAAGTTCATCGCCGGCTTCTTCGGGTCCGGAAACGACGTGTACATCAACAACTCCAGCATCGACTCCGTCTTCTACGGCGCCGCCGGCAACGACGTGCTCGTCGGCGGGACCGGCTTCGACAAACTGAAGGGCAGCGGCGGCCAGGACGTGCTCGACGGCCGCGGCGGCGCCAACGACCTGACCGGCAACGGCGACCGCGACTTCTTGATCGGCGGCGGTCGGACCGTCATCCGCGCCGACGCCCTCGACGTCGTGCTCGCGGTGCGCAACGACCTCGTTCTGAACCCCGACCGCGTTCCCACCGTCGCGGCCTAATCGGTTCAGTCCGACGGTTTCGATCCGAATGCCGCGCCATCCGTGCGGCGTTGTGTCAAACCGTAGGGCGGACCTCCCGGTCCGCCCGTATTCCGATGAACTTACGCCGCCCGCGCCGGTGGAAGTTCGATGGGCGTCCGCGTCTTAGACGGGTGCTCGCCCTTCAGCCAGCGCTCCGCCCGGTCGTACGCGTCGTTCATCGCCGCTTCGACCCGCAGGCGGC
This sequence comes from Planctomycetia bacterium, assembly GCA_051648425.1. Classification (GTDB taxonomy): domain Bacteria; phylum Planctomycetota; class Planctomycetia; order Kolteriales; family Kolteriaceae; genus JBOFFD01. The sequence goes on along the minus strand of JBOFFD010001352.1, from coordinate 5,627 downwards.
AGCGTTCCAAATCTTCGCGCTCCAATCCTTCGGCCACGGCGATCGGCGTTCCCATCACGACGACCGCCCGGCTGAACGGTCTCGGAACGGCCATCCGGTCCCAGCTCTTCGCCCGCCACGGCCGATCGTACGCATAGGCGATCGGCACGATTTCCAATCCGGTCGCCGACGCAATGAAGACGGCCCCCGGTTTCAGTTCGCGGCGCGGACCGCGCGGGCCGTCGGCCAGCACGGCCAGTTTCAGACGGAACCCGCTTCGCACCAAATCGACCAGTTCCATGACCGCCTGCGCGCCGCCGCGGGTCGACGATCCGCGCACCACGTCGAGGCCGAGACTTTTCACCACACGAGTGATGAACTCGCCGTCGCGGCTCTTACTAATCATCACTTTCGGTCTGAACCGGCGGTGGTACGTCGCCGCCAACAGCAGGCTTTCGTGCCAGAGCGCGTAGATGAACGGATTCGGTTCGGGATGAAGAAACGGATCGCTGCGGTCGTCGTCGGCGTGGGCCTTCACGCGCAGCGTGCTCATCCAAACGCGCAGGATCGGCGCCATCAGAGATACGGCGAAGCGATACAGCCAACCGTCTGTTTTCATGTTTCTTACTCCGCCGCGGTTGTCACGGGATCTTAACTTCCGTTGGGACGAATGGATCGAATGTAGGGGTTCCCGTCCCAACGAACGAACGGCGATTCAGACCCGCGAATACTAAGCGGCGGCGCGGTCGGCCCGTGGGGCGCCGAAAAGCGCGGCGACGGCGTCGACGTTGCGCGCCAGCGTGTGTTCCAGGGCGACCGCGCGGGCGGCTTGTCGCGCCGGGCGGCGCGCCGCTTCGTCGCCGAAACGGTCCAGGGCGTCGGCTAGGCCGACGGCGTCTTCCGGATCGGCCAACACCGTCCCCGCGTCGCCGCCGACCGCGCCGTGCAACAGTTCGCCGGCGCCGTTGCAGGCCGTCGTAATCACCGGCAGTCCGCACGCCAGCGCCTCTAAGACGACGAGGCTGCACGGGTCGTAGAAGGTCGGTTGCACGTAGACGTCGGCCGCCTGGAAGAGCGGCAGCGGATCGGATTGATTTCCTAAGAACTGCACGGCGTCGCCGCAGCCCAGGCGGTCGGCCAGTCGACGGTATTTCTTCACCGCGCCGGCGCCGACGACGCACACCATCAGGTCGCGCTTTTTCCGAATCAATCGGGCGGTCGCCTGTAAGAGCGCGTCGACGCCTTTCAGACGGAAGTTGTGCGCCACCAGCAGCGCCACGGTGGTGGCGTCGGTCGCGCCCAAGCGTTCGCGGACGGCCTTCACGGCGGCGGCGTCGGTCGCTGGGGCGAAGCGGGTTTCATCGACGCCGTTGTACACCACGCGCACGGCGTCGGCGGGGACCGCGTACAGTTCCCGCATGTGCGCCGCGACCATCTTAGACACCGCGACGAACCATTTGCCGGGCGTCGGGGCGAACTGTCGCTTTTCGAGGGCTTGAAACTCGCGGTAGCGCGGCAAGAGGCGCCACGCCAGCGGCCGAGTCCAGCGCAGCGCGGGCGGGACGAGGCGGCTGTTCTGGCCGAAGCCGCCCCAGCGGGTGCCGTGGTGCGGCAGAAAGACGTCGGCCCGCCAGCCGTCGCCGTTGTCTTGGACGGCGTCGAAGTCCATGCGTTCGCACAGCGCTTCGACGGCGGCGGCGAAGGCCAGCCGGGGCGCGGGCGCGCCGCGGGGAACGTCGATTTGGTGGCAGCGGGCGCCGGCCGGGGCGCCGACGACGCGGCGGGCGACGAGGTGGACGTTGTAGCCGCGGGCCAAGAGGGCGCGGGCGAAGCGGTCGGTCCAACGCTCGGCCCCGCCGCCGGCGGCGTCGTATTGCCCGATGACCACGGCGATTTTCACGCGAGGCCGTCCTTCCACTGGTAGAACCACGCCCGCAGATCGACGGCCCGCTGCGCCAAATGTTGCAACGGACGGAGCCGCGACTCGTTGCAGTAGGCGCGGAACCAAAAGTTCATTTCGTCGGACGACAACTGCTTCGGCGGGGCCGAGAAGCGGAACTGCGCCAAATCCTTGAGCCGCCAACGGCTGTTGAAGAGGCGGTGCAGGCCGCGCCGCGGACAGTGCAACACCCGTTGCAGGTCGATGAGCGCGACCTGGAAGCGGCCGGCGCTCGGCTCTTGGACGAAGAAATGGCACCAGTAGAAGTCGCGGTGGAAGAGGCCGGCGCGGTGCAGGCCGCGGGCGACGTCGGCCAAGGTGGCCAGCAAGGCGCGGCGGTCTTCCAGCCGGCTGCGCGGGTCGCCGGGCGGCCCCATCCGCTTCTTCCAAAAGTCGTCGGCCGGCACGCCGCCCACGTCTTCACTGAGGAAGAACGACGGCGACTGACCGGGGGATGGACCAACTTCGCCGCCGGCGGCGACGACGCTGAGCGTCGGGACGTCAGCCGATTGACAGCGGCCGACCGCCTCGGCTTCGGCGAGGCCGGGCAGGCCGTAAAGGCGATCGCCCACGCGGGCCGCCAGCCATTGCGAAACACTGGCGCGGCGGTGGCGTTTCAGGTAGGAGCGAACGGTGGCCAGAGCGGCGTGCGCCCCTGAAGCCGGCGGCTTCGCCAGACGCGAACTGCCGGGCGGAGGCGTCGGAGCGGTGGCCAGCGTGGTGGATCCCGGCGGCGGCGCGTTCGACCCGGGAAATCCCAAGCCGTACGGCGGCGTCACCGTCGGCGGCGTACCTTCCGGCGGCGGCACGAACGAACTAGGCCGGGGCAGGTCGATCCAGGCGTTTTCGCGGTTGCCAACGCGGCGCATGACGTGGCAGCGGTGGCTGTTCAGCACCGCGTGCAGCGACGTCCAACCCATCGATTCCAGGATCGGCACGAAGTCGCGGCGGACGTACAGGCGGCCTTTGTCCATCAAGACGTAGTCTTCGGGCCAACGGTGCGCCGTCGGCGCCGTCCCCTTGCGGACCAGTGAGGAATCGACCGACGCCAGCCGCGCCAGCGCCGCCGCCATGTCGGGTGATTCGAGGCTCGTGGTTATCGCCGCGCTTTCCGCGCCCCCTCGACCCGCCATCAGCCCCCCCGAATACGGTGTCCCCGGCCGCTTCCCTGGAAGGACGACGGCCGCTTGATCTCGCCGAATCGACGCGGACCGAAGTCCGCCGATTGAAGAAGTCTTGTCTCGACGTCGGGACGGTAGTTCGACTGTAGGGCGGAACTCTGGTCCGCCACGGTGGAGCGTTGGGACGAAACTCCTTTCCGACCGTTCGGATCGGAAAGACGTCCGTCCCGGCGCTGCTCCTGGGCGGACCGGAGTTCCGCCCTACAGTCGTCGTCCCGCCCCATCGAGCCTTCGGATGTTGCGTTTCACTGATCCGCTACGAAGCCAAGCCCCGCGACGGCCGGACCGCCGGTTCCAACCGCGGCCGGACGCTTGCCAGCACCTCGTCGACGCCGAGTTCGTTCATGCAGCGGTGGTGTTCGAGCGGGCAAACCCGCTGCTGACACGGACCGCACGGCACCGATTTTTGCAGCATCGTTTCCAAAGGCGTGTGGGTGTCGGTCCAGGCGATGTGCGTGGGACCGAACAGACTTACCGCCGGCACCCCGAAGGCGGCGGCGAAGTGCCGCGGCCCGGAATCGGTCGTCACCAACAGCGACGACCGGCGGACGACCGCTTTACTGAGACCGATCGACACCGGTTCGTCGGCGAGGCTGCGGACCATGCGCGGCCGCAGGCTGCCGTCGGCGATGAACTGGGCGATGCCCCGTTCCGCCGGGCCGCACATCACCAGAATCTTCGCCCGCTGATGGTCGACCAACTTGCGGGCCAGTTCCGCGAACGAGGCGGCGGGCCAGCGTTTGGCCGGCCCGAACGCGGCGCCGGGGTTGATCGCCACCACGCGGTCGTCGGGCGTGAAGCCGAACTTGGCCCACAGGGCGTCGCAACGGCGTTCGTCGTCGGCGGTGGTGAACAGTTCCATCCGCGGCGATTCCGGCTCGGCGCCGAGGTGGTACGCCAACTCCAGGTAGTAGTCCAAAAGCGGCGACGGCAGGTAGCCGTCGGGGCCTTGCTTCACCGGCAGCGGATCGTTGAGGAAGAAGCGCCGGCCTTCCCGGGCGTAGCCCACCCGCCGCCGGACGCGCCCCGCCCAGGTCATCAGCGCCGACCGCAGACTGCCGGGCAGCAGCACGCCGACGTCGAACCGTTCGTTGCGCAGCTTGCGGACGATCGGCCAGGTGTGATGCCGTCGGTCGGCCGACTTCGAGTCGTGGAACAGAAGGTCGTCGAACCAAGGGCCGCCTTCCAGCACCTCGGCGACGTACGGCTTCAACAGGGCGGTCATGTGGGCGGCGGGAAACCGCTTGCGCAGCGCCCGCAGCATGGGGGTGGCCATGACCACGTCGCCGATCCAGTTCGGACAGACGACCAGGATTTTGGCCGGCCGCGCGACGGCGGCCTGGGGGTTCGTCATCGTTACGCCGCCCGCCGGGCCGAAGCCTCGGGTTCGTCGTCGGCGTCGTCCAAGTGGTCGGAGGGTCGGCCGCGCAGCTTCCGCAACGCGGCGGTGGTCGACAGTCCCGGCGCCAGCGCCGCCAAATGCAGCCGGCCGCCGTACGATTCGACGAACGCGCGCCCGACGACCTGTTCGGGCTTGTAGTCGGCGCCTTTCACCAACACGTCGGGCCGGACGCTTTCGATGAGTGACAGCGGGGTGTCGTCGTCGAAGACCACGACGTAGTCGACGGCGCTGAGGCCGGACAGCACCGTGGCGCGGGCGGCTTCGTCGTGAACGGGTCGGTCGGGCGCCTTGCCGAGGGCGCGGACGCTGGCGTCGGAGTTCAGCCCGACCACCAGCACGTCGCCTTGGGCGCGGGCTTCCCGCAGATATTGAACGTGCCCGGAATGCAAGACGTCGAAGCAGCCGTTGGTGAAGACGATGCGTCGGCCGGTGCGGCGCAGGCGGTCGAGTTCCCCGGCAAGACGGTTCGCGTCGACCACCTTCTCCGCGCCGCCGGTGGGGGCGTGCCGCAGGTCTTGCAGGATTTCGTCGCGGGTGAGGGTGGCGACGCCGATGCGTTCGACCTCCAACCCGCCGGCGGTGTTGGCCAGCGGAATCGCTTGTTCGTAGTCGCCGCCGGCGGCCAGCACCATGCCCATGACGGCCAGCACCATGTCGCCGGCGCCGGTGATGTCGTAGACCTGTCGCTCGCGGACGGGGAAATGCTTGCGGCGCCCCTCGGCGTCGACCAGCGCGATCCCTTCCTTGTCGAGCGTGACGACGCCGACTTCCATGTCGAGTTCGCGGCGCAGCTTGTCGGCCGCCTCGAAGGCGTCGTTCAAATCGTCGATGACCACGCCGGCGGCCAGACCCGCTTCCAGTCGGTTGGGAGTCATGGCGCTGCAGCCGCGGTAGCGGGCTTGGTAGTCGCCCCCACGGATCGGGTCGACGAGGATTTTGAGGGAGTGGTCGCGGCAGGCTTCGATGAGTCGGCGGATGAGAACCGGTCGACAGACGCCTTTGTCGTAGTCGCTGACCAAGACGACGTCGAAATCGACCAAGCCCGATTCCATGCCGGCGGCGAGTCGTTCGGTGCAGTCGTCGGTGATGGCGTCGCGCACTTCGTAGTCGACGCGCATCATCTGCT
>JBOFFD010001351.1:0-3146 GCA_051648425.1 Planctomycetia bacterium | reverse complement strand
GTGGGGTGGGCCTCGATGGTCTGGCGACGGCAGCCGGGCTGGCGGCGCGCCTTGCATCAAGTTTGCACCGAAGGACTGGACGACGTCGAATGGATCCGCTGACGCCGACCGACGACGTCCGCGCCGCCGTCCGCGAGCCATATGGGCGCCGTGCGGTCGCGGTAGACTACGTTCGCGAGCGGTTCGCCACCGCCTGGGGCGCCGTCCAGCATCGCCGGCAGACGGCGGTCGTCAACCGATGGATACGCACCCTCGGCGTGCGCACCGTCGGCGAACTGGCCCCCGGCCCCGCCCGCCTGACGCGCGACCTGCGCGGCGTCCGTTGGGGATGGGCCGTCGACGCCAGCGGCCCGATGCTCGACGAGGCCAGCGCCGCGCTTCGCGCCGCCGACGTCGCCGACCGCTGGATGCTCGGCCAAGCCGACGCCTTCGCGTTCACGCCGCAAAGGCGGGTCGATCTGGTCGTCTCGCTCCGCTTTCTACGCCACCTCGGCGACGCCGACCGTCGCCTGCTTCTCGAACGGTTGTACGGCTGGGTTCGGCCGGGCGGTTGGTTGGCGTTCGACGCCCTGGCCGCCGGCGGCCCGGCGACGCCGTCGCCCTTGGGCGTAGTCGACAAACGCTACCGGATGGAGGAATTGACCGCGGAACTGGCCGACGCCGGCTGGACCGTCGTCGACCGGGCGCCGGTGCTCGTCGCCCGCGGCGTCCAGCGGTGGGCGCACGGTCGTTTCCACGGCCACCGGCCGCGTCTGGCCGACTTTCTCGTTTCGACGTGTGAACGCCTTTTCAGCGGCTCGCCTCACGAATGGATGGTGTTGTGTCGACGCGCCTGAGCGACCTCGTCAACGAGCCGGCGGCCCCGACGCCCCCGGCCGCCCCGTTGGAACGGCTGCCGACCTTCCTGGTCGTCGGCGCGGCGAAAAGCGGCACGACATCGCTTTACGAGTACCTGCGCGTTCATCCCGACGCCTGGATGCCGGCGGTGAAGGAACCGTGCTTCTTCTGCACCTGGCGGCTGCCGGAAGATGAAATCCGCCGGCGCACCTTCCCCGCCCGCCGCGAGTCGATCGTCGACCGACTCGACCGTTACATCGACCTGTTCCCCGCCGACGACGTCCGCACGGCGCGCGGCGACGCCTCCACCCACTATTTGTTTCAACCGACTGAAACCGCCGCCAATCTGAAAGCCGTTTACGGCTCCGCCGCGGCCCACGTGAAACTCGTCGCGGTGCTGCGCAACCCGGTGGAGGCGGCCTTTTCCAATTACGTCATGTGGTGGCACGAATTCCATGAGCGACCGACGTTCGACGCCGCCCTCGACGACGAACCGCGACGGCTCGACGAGCGTTCCTTCAATGTCGCGTACCTCTCCAAGTTCCGCTACGCGGAGCAACTGGCCGCCTTCGACGCCGCCGGTTTGAACGTGCGCGTCTGGCTGTCCGACGATCTGAACGCCGAGCCGGAACGGACGGTGTCTGAGATTCAGGAATACGTCGGTCTTAGACGACTTCGGCCGGAGAATCTGACGCACCGATTCCATCAAGCGAAGGGCGTCCGCCACCGCCGGCTTCACCGGTGGCTCGACGCCGACGGTTGGTGGCGGCCGGCGCGCGAAGCCGCCGCGGCGCTGGCCGGCCCGGCGGTGCGGCGGCGACTGCGCGGCTTCCTGGAGCATTGGAACACCCAGCGCCGAACGCTGGCGCACGAAACACGGCTTCGGTTGATCGAAGCCTTCGCGCCGGACGTGGAACGACTGGGTCGGCGGCTGGGACGAAACTTAGATGTTTGGCTGGAGACGGACGGTGCCCAACGCCGCGCCCGCAGCGCCTGAAGCCGCAACGCCCTTACCGACCGAGCCTGCGGCGCCGTTCCCGATCTTAGTGAAGGTTTGGTGCGGGAAGGAACGGCACGACTTCCGCTACGTCACGCGCAGCCTGCCGAGCCTGCTCGCCAGCGGTCTGCCGCCGGCGGCCCGCGTCCACCTCGTCGACGATTGCAGCACCGACCGCCGCCTGCAACCGTTCTTAGAGAAGCTGGCGGCCGACCATCCGCGGGTGGTGCTGCGCCGCAACCCGTTCCGCATGGGGCCGAACGCCGGCCAGGCGTACAACTTCGCGCTGGCGGCCGCCGAACACCCCGACGCGGAATACTTTCTCGTCTGCGACGACGACATCTTATACCAACCCGGCTGGCTGACGTCGCTCGTCGACGCCTATAAAACCGCGGGCGCGCTGGGGCATCAAGGAATCTTCACGGCGATCAACGTGAAACTGCGGCCGCCGCTGGCGGAACTGCGCGCCGGCCGCCATCTGCTCTTAATCAAGGAGCGACAGGCGGCGTTCAACTGGCTGGTGCCGCGGTCGGTGTATGAAACGGTGGGGCCGTTCCGCGACGTGGGAATCGCGTATGACACGGAGTACGCCGTCCGTCTGAAAGCGCTGGGGTATCACGTCTACTGTCTGAAACCGAGTTTGGTGCAGAACATCGGCTGGCAGGGGGCGTATCAGAAGGGGTCGTGGAACAGCGCGGCCGACAGCGTGGTGGCGACGCCTTGGGCGGTGGTGTTCACCGAATGGGAGCACGGCTTTTTCGATCTCGCCGGGCGTGCGGGACGGAAGGCCGGGCGCTGGTTCGAGGCGGCGCGGCGTCGGATTTTTTCGGGGACGGAACGGTCGTGATCGGTCGGGCGCGGCGATATTTGGTCGGGCGGCTGCTGGCGGGGTTCGACCGTTTGTTGGAGAAGTCGCGCGACCGAATCTGGCGCGCCGCTCGACCGCCGACGGCGGCGACGCCGCCCGCCGTGGCGGCCGCGCTGTCGCAGCCGGCCCCCTATCACCCGGCGCCGAGGCCGGCCGTAGACCGTTCCGCGTTGTTCATCACCGCTCGGTTCCGCAGCGGCTCGACGTTTCTTTGGAACCTGTTCCGCCGCACGCCCGCCTGCACCGCTTACTACGAACCGCTCAATGAACGGCGGTGGTTCGAGGAACCTAAGACGATCGCGAAAGGTGAATGGGTCGACCCCACCCACCGCGGCGTCGACGACTACCGCCGCGAATACGCCGGCATGAGCGACCTGACCGACCTTTACCGCGAAGACTGGACGGTCGACGACCTGCACATGGACGCCGCCGCCTGGAACCCCG
>JBOFFD010001350.1:0-6675 GCA_051648425.1 Planctomycetia bacterium | reverse complement strand
GCGGCGACGGCTTGACGGCGGCGGTGGCGCGGTTGGCGGTGGTGCTGCATTTCTACCACCCGCTGGTCCACTGGCTGGCGGACCGGCTGCGACTGGAACAGGAGCTGGCGGCCGACGCGCTGGCGGCGTCGATCGTCGGCGGGCCGCGCGCCTATCTGACGGCGATCGGCGAACTCGCCCTGAAACGAACCGACGAGGCGGTGGGCTGGCCGGCCCACGCCTTTCTTCCGACCCGACGAACCTTTTTAAGGAGGATCGAAATGCTTCACGATGCGAAGTTCCGTTCAGGTCCGACGTCGCGCTTGCTGCGCTGGGGGATGACGGCCGGCGTGGCCGTCGTCGCGCTGGCGGCGGTCGGTCTGCGACCGCCGGGCGGCGCGGTTTCCGCCGGCGCCCAAGAAACCAAGCCCTTAGCGAGCGACGAACCGGTCGCCGAGGGAGCGGGCGGCGCCTTCGGGAGAGTCCTCCCACCGACGAACGAACTGCCGGCGCCGACCCCGAAAGCAACGGCCGTCAAATCGGTCGCGCCTTCATCGACCAAGCGGGAAGCCGCCGCGTTGCTGAAGTCGCAGAGCAATCTGCGGCGGATCATGCTCGCGTTGCACAACTACGAATCCGCCTACCAGCGGTTTCCGCCGGCGGTGTTGGTCGAACCGGAATCGAACACGCCGCGCAGTTGGCGGGTCGAACTGCTGCCATTCCTCGACCGCGACGACCTTTACAAGCAGTACGACAAGAACCAGCCGTGGGACGCCGAGGTGAACCGGAACGTGCTGGCGCGAATGCCGGAGGTCTATCGGCACGCCAGCCAACCGGACCATTCGACCGCGGCGGCGGTGGTGGCGGTCGTCGGCGACGGATTGATCTTCGAGTCTCGCCGCGCCGCCGGGAATCCGGGCGGATCGCTGTCACCAATGCCGGTTGGAAACGACGCCGGTACGCAGATCAGGCAGATCACGGACGGCCTCTCGGGGACGATCGCGCTTGTTGAGGCGAAGACGACCATCCCCTGGACGAAGCCGGAAGACGTCGTCTTCGATCCGGCGCGACCGATCTGGCCGATGTTCGACGGCCCCAACTTCATGGTCGCATTCGCCGACGGCGACGCCCGGCAAGTGCCTAAGACGATCAATCCCACTAATCTTAAAGCGCTTCTGACGCGAGGCGGCGGCGACGAGGACGGAAATCGGATCTCGTCGGCGCCAGTAAGATTGGAAACGTCGTCCCCGCAACCGGCGTTCGCGCTTCCCACGGCGCCGTCGGCGCCCGCCGCCGGGCTGCCAGCGCCCTCGCTGCCCGGCCTGGGGGGGGCCGGAATGGCCGGGGGGGGGATGGGGATGCCCGGAATGCCCGGGATGGAGCCGCCGGTTCCTACGGTCGCCCGTATGGTCAACATTTCCAGATTCGGTCCGTCGACGTCGTCGAAAGAAATCGCCGAGGCGCTGAAACTGGCGGTCGCTCCGGAAACCTGGGTCGGTTCGTCCGACGTCAAGCCGTTGGGCAAGTTGCTGGTCATTCGGAATCGGAAGGAAGTGGTGGAAGAGTGCGTGCGGTTTCTCGAGGAGATCATGCGGGACCACGCCAAGCAGGAAGTCCTCCAGACAACGCCTAGGTTTTGACGTCCGGCACCCATGAACGCCACCCGTCGTCTTACACGAAAAACCCCCGAAGCGTCCGGTTGGGCGCTTCGGGGGTCATGGTTTTCGGGGTTCTGAAAAGGCGGGCGGCCGCCGGGTCGGTCACGGCAGGCGGGGGGGCTTCACTTGGGTGACGGTTCCTTGCAAGCCGTCCTTCATGAAGGCGACCAAGTCGGCCTTTTCGGCGGCCGACAAATTCAGTTTCTCGATGCGGCTGCTCAGACCGCGGTTGGGGTGGCCGCCCTTGTCGTAGTAGTCGACCACTTCCTCCAGCGTCTTCTGCGAGCCGTCGTGCATGTAGGGGGCGGTGTCGGCGATGTTGCGTAGCGAGGGGGTGCGGAAGCCGCCGAAGTCGGCGGTCTGCTTGCTGACCGCTTCGCGGCCGACGTCGGGGTTTTCCTTGTCCATGCCGACGCCGATGTTGTAGAAGAGTTCGTCGCTCAGATTCTGGCCGACGTGGCAGACCGCGCACTTGGCCTTGCCGAAGTAGAGCGCGCGGCCGCGCTCGCCGGCGGCGCTTAGCGGATGTTTGGCGGCGTCGGCCAACACTTCCTTGATGCGGCTTTTTTCTTCGTCTTCCAACTCTTCGATTTCGTCCGGGTCGAGCTGCTTGGCCTTCGCCGCCCGTTCGTGGAAGTCGTTCGGATTGGCGCCGGCGAGCACCGTCCGCTCGAACGCCGCGATCGCCTTGGCGACGCCGTCGGAATTCGGTTCGCCGCCGAACACCTTCTTAAAGAACAGTGTGTAGACTTCGTTTTCCTTCAGCCGCTTTTCCAGTTCCGGCAGCGTGAAGCCCATCTCAATCGGGTTCTGAATCGGCCCCAGGGCCTGTTCCTCCAGGCTGGCCGCTCGGCCGTCCCAGAACTGCACCTTGCCGAAGACGCGGTTCATCACCGACGGCGAATGACGGCCGCCCTTCTGTTCGTTGATGCCCACGCCCACCGGCTGGCGCGACGACCAGCCGACGTCCGGCTCGTGGCAGGTGGCGCACGAAACCGAGGTATCGCGGGAAAGCCGGCCGTCGAAATACAAAAGGCGGCCGAGTTCCACCTTGGCGATGGTCATCGGGTTGTCTTTGGGGATGAACGGCGCCACGTCGGGCAGCCCGACCAACGTCTTCGGGGCGACCGATTCATGATGCGCGGGGTTCGCCAGGAATTTTTCGATCTCGGCGAGCGAGAGCGGCGTCGCGTCGGCGGCGGGAAGAACGAAGAAACTTTCGACGGGGATCGTCTTGGGGGCGCCGGCCTCCGACTTCGGGGCGGCGGCGGCGGGCGCCGAACCCTGCGGACCGACGGCGGCCCACGCCGCCAGCAGCAAACCAAAGCCGACGAACACGGCCGATCGGACTTTCATCACGGAGGAACTCCTGGGATTCGGGTAAAAAGGTAGTGTTCGGGCGGGAGGCGGCGGGTCGACGCCATCAAGCGGAACGGCGTTCGCCGTGCGTTCCCAGCCGGGAAAGTGTAGTATTCGATCGGAGCAAGGGCGACCCACTTCCCGAAAACGTCCATCATCCCAGGAGCCTCGACGATGGCGTACAGCGAATCGTTGGCCGGCGGCATCCGCGACGTCCTGTCCGGACGGCCGGGCGTCGAAGAAAAAAAGATGTTCGGCAGCCTGGCGTTCCTTCGGGACGGCCGGCTGTTCGTCGGCGTCTGGAAGGACGCGCTCATCGTAAAACTGCCGCCCGACGAAGCGGCCGCCGCCCTGGCCGATCCGCACGTCACGCCGTTCGACCCCGTCGGGCGACCGATGAAGGCCTGGCTGTTGGTCGCATCGGCGGAGGTGGAGGACGAAGCCCGTCTGAGAACCTGGATCGACCGGGCGTGGGCGTACGTCGAAACGCAGCCGGCGAAACCGCCGCCGAAGAAGAAGGAACCGAAGAAGAAGGAACCGAAGAAGAAACCGCCGAAGAAAGGACCGCGGCCGATTTGAGGGCGTCGACCTGCCGCGGCGGATCTCGTCAAGTTGCCGACGGCATCGGCAGATCGACGAGGCGCCGCACTTCGACGGTACTGACGCGCGCCCCTGGGTGTTGGACCGCGACGGAGACCGCCTCGTTCAAATCGCGGGCGAAAATCAGATAGTAGCCGCCAAGGAATTCGCGCGTCTCGGCGAACGGGCCGTCGGTGATGATCCGTCGGCCGTCGCGGATGCGAAGGCTGGCGGCCGTCGCGGCCGAATGCAGCGGCGAGGCGCTGAGATACTGGCCGCGCGCGTCCAGTCGACGTGTAAGATCGACGGCTTCCGATTGAGCCGCCTTAAGTGCGGCCGGACCCGCTTCGTTCCAAATTTGCTCGTCGTCGTAGCACAAAAGCATGTAGCGCGACCGGCTCGGTCCCGTCACGTCGAACCGCTCCGCGGGAAGCCCCTCCAAAGGAGCCAGGGGCCGCACTTCGATCGTGCCTTTCCTTGCCGACGGCAGCCGGGCGGCCACGGTGATCGCGTCGTCGAGATTCGGCGCGTCGATCAGGAAGAAGCCGCCAAGCTGCTCGGTGGTCTCGGCGAAGGGGCCGGCCGTCACCAGCGACTGTCCGTTGCGAACGCGCACGGTGGCCGCCGTCGCGACCGGGTGCAGCGGCGCGGCGGCGACGAACCATCCCTTCGCTTGCAGATCGCGGCACACGGCGGTGGATTCGACCGTGCAGGCCGTCCACTCCTCCGGCGTCCAGGCGCTTTCGGGGCTGTAGACGAGGAGCATGTATCTCATGATGAGTTCCCAACCCGCCTTAGTGTCTTTTCCGGTCTGGTGTAGCGATCCTTCTTTTTAGCCGGGGTGGTCCCCGATTTGGTTCTTCGTCTCGATCGTTTCGCTAAACCTTTCTCGAAAAGACAGTGACGCAACCTATTCCGTCGGCAGGGATGTAAGTCGGACGATTTCTTGGATAGCCGCCGCCTTTAGGCGCCGCGACCGTTCGGCGACCGTTCGGCGACCGTTCGGCGACCGTTCGGCGACCGTTCGACGACCGTCGGCGACGCCGAATCCGTTGCACGCGCCACGTAAACGTGACGGCTATCGACGAACATCACCGCCGACGTACTATCCCTCGACACGCCGAGAATTTCCCCGTTCACACGTTCAACGACCCTGGAACGCCGCTTCGATCACCGCGACGTCGATCTTCTTCATTTGCATCATCGCCGTGAACGCACGCTTCGCGGCGGCGCGATCGGGGCTGGTGGTCGCCTTGGTCAGCGCGACGGGCGTAATCTGCCAGTTCAGACCCCACTTGTCCTTGCACCAGCCGCACATGCTTTCTTCGCCGCCGTTCTCGACGATCGCGTTCCAGTAGCGATCGGTTTCCGTTTGGTCGGCCGTCGCGATCTGAAACGAGAACGCCCAAGTGTGTTTCACCGACGGACCGCCGTTGATCCCAAGGCACGGAACGCCCATCACCGTGAACTCCACCACTAAGACCGCGCCTTCCTTGGTCGAAGGGTTGTCGACCGGCGAGAAATGAACCGCTCCGACCGACGAATCGGGAAATGTAGCGGCGTAGAACTTCGCGGCTTCGTGGGCGTCGTCGTCGTACCAAAGGCAGACGCGGTTTCGCGGTGGATCGAGGTTCGTCAAAATCCTTCTCCTTAACTATGGTCGACTCGCGATTTCAGAACGCCAACGTACCGCGCCCCAGGCTTCGTCGCACGTCGGCGAGTTGGCCCCGGTGCGACATCTCGTGCATGGCGATGAACAGTAAGATCGCGCCGACGCTCGCGAAGTTCGGATCGTCTTTCAATTCGTCGGGGACCGCGGCGGGTGGTTCGTCGAGTCGTGCCTCACTCAAGCCGTCGAGCAGCGCCAGTGTTTTCCGATGCACGGAATCCCACGCCGCGAGCAGCTCTTCGTAGTTCGGATAGGCGGCCGCGTCGGCGACGGGCGTCGATCCGCCGCCAAGCATCTTCCCCCAGTCCGCCCACGGATCGGGCTGCCCGGTGATCATCGAAAGCAACCCCGACCGCGCGACCACGGCGTGCCCGGCCACCCAAACGGCATGATTGCCGCCGTTGGCCGTCGGGAACGCCAGCGGCGCGTCACGCAGATCGTCCGCCAGCATTTTGTTCCAACGATACGCGAGTTCGAGCGCATCGCGAAGTACGTCTTTAGCGTTCATGTGAAGCTCCTGATTCCTGGTTGTCGGACGGACGCCGTAGGCTCCGGGACGCCGCTTGACTTCGCCGAGGCGAAATTGATTCTGGTTCGCGCGCCATCGGCCGCTCCGCGGGGATCATCGAAGTTCACGCCGGACCCGCTTCGTCGACGGCCGCCGGATCCATCCAGATCACTTCCCAGATATGTCCGTCTGGGTCTTGGAAACCGTGCTGATACATGAAGCCGTGGTCTTTCGGGTCTTGCGATTTCGAGCCGCCCGAAGCGAGCGCCTTCGCCACCATGCCATCCACCGCGGTTCGGCTGTCGCACGAGAGACAGACTAGAACTTCGGTCACCTCGGCGGCGTCCGCGATCTCCTTCGGCGTGAACTCTTTGAACTTGGCGTGCGTGAGCAGCATCACGTAAATCGTTTCAGAAACGACGATGCACGCGGCGGTTTCGTCGGTGAACCGCGGATTGTGCTTGTAGCCGAGCGATTCATAGAACCGCATCGAGTTCTTGAGATTGCGAACGGGCAGATTCACGAAAATCTGAGTCGTCATGTTAAGTTTTCCAAAAGTTCAATGACTTGTTCAGCGAGCCAGTCCCGCCTTTCATCGCATCGTCCATCAGCGAAACACGGAATCGACGACGCGCTGAGAGTTTCCGCGACTAAGATTTCGGTCCCGGAACCATGACCATCCACTCGACGCCGAACTTGTCGGTGACCATGCCGTACCGCGGCGACCAGAACGTTTTCACGAGCGGCATGTCGACTTTGCCTCCCTCGGCGAGGGCGTTGAAGACGCGATCGGCGTCGGCTTCCGTCGGGACGCTCAGCGCGAGGCGGAAGCCGGCGAACCGGGATTCGGCCTCGCAGCCGTCCGAGGCCATCAGCGTCATGCCGCCGACCTGAAATTCAGTGTGCATGATCTTTGTTTCAAA
>JBOFFD010001349.1:0-5552 GCA_051648425.1 Planctomycetia bacterium | reverse complement strand
CTGAGCGCGATGGTGGGCACGCCGAAATACATGGCGCCGGAGCAGTTGGACCCCGACCGCGCCAAGCCGCTGACCTACGCCGTCGACGTCTACGCCTTGGGAATGGTGCTGTACGTGCTCGTCGCCGGCAAGCCGCCGTTCGACGAAACCTCGCCGACGAAGATCACCAGCCGGAAACAGCGAGGGGACTTGCCGTCGCTGCGGCGCGGCCGGCCGCACGTGCCGGCCGACTTGGCGGCGATTTGCGCCGCCTGCCTGGAGTACGACCCGGCGCGGCGGCCGACGGACGGCCGCGCCCTGGCCGAACTGCTGCGCGCCTTTCTGGCGGGCGAAACGGTGCCGGTGCGGCGGGTGGGGCCGTTGGAGCAGGCCGCGCGCTGGGTGCGGCGGAACCCCTGGCCGACGGCGCTGTACGCCACCGCGCTGGCCGGGGCGCTGCTGGTGGCCGGCACCACCGTGCATTACAACCGGCGGTTGGTCGACGCGGCGGGTTCGCTCGACAAGACCAATCGCTCGCTGGTGGCGGCCCTCGACAAGGCGAACACGCTGAACTACGCCTCGCAGATGCAGCGAGCGGCACTGGCGTGGAACGACCGAGCCGACCCCAACGCCGCCTTGGAGGTGTTGGAAACGCTTCGTCCGACTGCCGGCGCAACCGCCGCCGACGGCCTGCCGCTCGACCCGACCGACCGCCGCGGCTTCGAGTGGCACTTCCTGCACGCCGCCGTCCGCGGCGACGCCGAGCAATTGAACACCTCCCACGGCCAGGCGCTCGACGTCGAATACTCGCCCGACGACCGGCTCGTCGCCACGACCGGCGACGACGCCACGGTCTGCCTTTGGGACGCCAACGACAAGCGATTGATGCGGCGGCTCGTCGGCGCGTCCCACAAACTGCGGACCGTGGCCTGGTCGGGCGACGGTTCGCGTATCGCCGCTTCGGGCCACGGCCCGGGGGTCTACGTCTGGACCGTCGCCGACGGGGCGCTTCGACAAAGCATCGACACCGACTTCGACCCGGTCATCGCGCTGACGTTCCACCCGAAGGAAGACGTGCTGCTGGTCGGTGAACAGCAAGCGCGCGGGGCCGAGCACGGGGTGATCAACGCCTACCGTCCCTCAGACGGCCGACTACTCTTCACGTTCAAACCAAGACAGGGCGACAACATCAATACGGTCGTCTTCACGCCGGACGGCAAGACGCTGATGGTGGCCGCAATGGGATTACAAAGGACCTCGGTCGCCGATGCAGAAGAAGACAACGAACAGCCGAACGTACAGCATTGGTCTTGGCCGGACTTTCAGCCCGGCTTGAAATGCAAACACGCCAATTGGCTGACGACCGATGCGGCGGCGGTATCGGGTGATGGTCGGCTTTTCGCCTACGTCGGAGTCGATGAGTGGTCCCGAGCGGCTAGGAAGCCGCGAATTCGCGTCGGAGCGATACGGGAAAGACCGAATCTTGAATTAGACGGACCCTCGGCGAACCTGCTGGGGACGGCGTTTTCGCGCGACGGTGAACTGTTGGCGGGCGTCGATCGGGGGGGGACGGCGTGGCTGTGGCGGTTGGGCCGTGATGCCGACGGCCGGCCGACATCGAAGGGGTCGGCGGAACCGCTGCGTGGGTGCAAGGGCCGTTGCTGGAGCGCGGCGTTCTCGCCCGATGGTAAGGAACTGGCTGCCGCAGGAGCCGACGGCATCGTTCGTTTTCACCGGACCGATGGAAAGACATCGGACCGGCGCAGGGCGATCGAACCTCAAATCCACAGTTGGGCCGTCTGGGGTGTTCGACCGCGTACGCTGTGGATCGCACGCCCCCATGAAGTGCAAGTCGTCAACGCCGACGATGAAACGGTGCTTTGGTCGGCTCCACTCCCGACGGAATCGCAAGTCGCCGGCGACCCAACGTTCGACTTAGCGCCCCAAGTCTACGTCGACCATACGAATCGAGTCATGGGCGTGGTTCATCCCAATGGAAACCACTGGAATTGGCGATGGGACGACGGCGCGGAGAAGCCGCGTTTCGTCAGCCGAAACGCCTTTGGTTTCGCCGACGAAGCCGACCGACGGCCGCCTTGTTCTTTCCGACGACGGCGACGAAATTTTCCTGTGCGACCGCAGCGAGAACAAAATCTACCGGTGGCCGTTGTTCGGCCAATCTCCGGGAGCCATTTCGCCTGATGGAAGGTTTTGGGCGGGGCCCGGCCAACTTAAAGGTACCTACTGCCTCGACCTTCGAGAGCTTTCAACTCCCACGAAATCGACGGTCGGCAAATGGAAAGATCTCGACGCCGTCGTCGAATCGGTTGGTTTCTCGGCCGACGGTCGCTGGCTGCTTGCGGGAACAACCAACAGCCGCCTTCAGGTCGTCGACCTACGCGATCGGAACGTCGTGTTGTCATTGTCCACGCCGTTCTATCGAGCGGCCATCAGCCCGGACGGCCGAACCATCGCGACGATCAATCACGCCAACCCCGTCCAACTTTGGAATCGACCGACGGGGCGATCACTGCTAAGCCTTCCCGGCGGAACACTCGATCAGGTGAGTTCCGTCACCTTTTCGCCGGATGGCAGAGGGCTGCTGGTCGAGGGGTCCGAAGGTAGGATTGCCACCGGCATTCGCTCGGCCTGCTGGTGGATGCTGCCGCCGGGCGAGCCGTTGTTGGGCGGCCAGGCGGATTCGGACGGGGAGAAGAAGTAGCCGGGGCGCAGCGACTTCCATCCCCTGGCCGTTCGACCTACTGGTATGAAGAACGGGCGGGCGGCAAGGTTACGTCGGCTTATTCTTAGACGGCGACGAACCGGCGGCGTTGGAAGAAGCCGCCGGCGCCGCTTTCATTCGCAGATGAAAAATCAGACCGACGAGTGTGAACAACACCAACAGGCCGAGCGGAATGAATTCATAAGACACCACGTACGCATACGACGTCGCCCGCGTCCACTCGTCCGCCGCCGGCGAGTGGCTGGGTTCCGGCGGCCGCTCCTCGAAGGTCGAATTCACCGTGGGAACCGGTTCGCTGTACAATGCGTCGAACTTCGCGTCGGCGTCCAGGCCCGCTTTGATCCAACTCAGTTCCATTCCCCGCAGTTTCGCGTACCACTCGTCGGCGTCGGCCTGCTCCGCCACGAACTGCTTTTCCAACTTTTCAAACGCGGCGTCGACGTGATTCGATTCACCGAGGAACTGTTTGACCGCAATCCTCGCTTCGCGGCGGTACTCGCTTTGAGCCTCGGGCGATTTCGCCACCCAAGAAGCTTTCAGGTAGGCGCGTGCCGCGAGAAGAAAGGCATTCTTTTCGCCGTATTCAAAAAAGTGCTCGCCCGATAAGACGCTGCCGAGCACGTCCAACAGCAACGGCGAATCGTAATCGGCGAACCGCATCATCCCTAAGACCGCCGTCACGGCTTCGCGGTCGGTCTCCTCCGTCGAAACACCTTTCATTCTCGCTCGCAAATAAGAGCCGAAGCTCGACAACGGGCCGTACGACGGATTGTGCTCGGGCGCCGCCGCGCGTTCCAGCAGAAGCTCGACGAGCAGCTTTTGATACTTTTCCCGTCCGAAGTGGGCGTTCGGGTTGACGGCCAGAGCTTGGTCGACATGTTTCAGACCGTTGGCGAGGTCGCCGTCGAGCGTGTAGAAGACGCTTAAGTTCGCCTCCGTTTCATACTGGCCCGGCCACTTCCGATCCTTCTCGAACATCACCTCATACGCTTTTTCAGACCGCCCCGTCTTATGGTAGGCGACCGCCAGATCGTCGTACAGATTCGGCGTATCTTCGCCGGCGGCAAGCCGTTTCAGACGGTCGTCCACCCGCCACTGGTAGAACTCTTTCGAGTGCCGCAGGAATTTGCCCGTCATCAATTCCAGCGCGCCGGGGAATTTCGACCGCTCTTCGTTCAGACCTTCCGGATAGACGATCTTTTCCATCTGTTCGGTGTCATGGTCCCATAGACAGGCGGAGACGACCCCGGCTGCCGAAGTCGCCGCGACGATGATCGCGCACAGAACACGCATGGCTTCCCTCCTCGATTCGACGACGTTCGGACGACTCCTTTTCCGACGTTACCCCTGGTCGACGGCTCGCGGTTTCACGCTTTCGCCGCAAGACGCGGAAAAAAGCGCGAACGGCGTCCCACGCGACGAAATACGCCGCCGGTTGGTCCCGACGCCGCCGTCCATAGAAACATGCTTGCCCGGCGACCACCCCGCATTCCTCCGTACCCGACAAGGCGGCGATCATGTCCTTCCGCAGTATCAAGCAGCGTCTAGCGGACGGCGAAACCGTTCGGCTTTTCGCCCTCGGGCAACTGGCTCATCCGAAGATCGTCGAGATGCTGGCGATGGTCGGCGGCTTTCACGGCGTATGGATCGACCAAGAGCACGCCGACCTGCCGCAGTCGACCATCGAAACGCTGCTTTTGGCCTGCCGCGCCCGCGACCTCGACGCCTGCGTGCGGGTGGCGCCGACCGATTACGCCGTGCTGATGCGGCCGATGGAAGCCGGCGCCCGCGCGGTGATGGCGGCCCAGGTGAACTCCGTCGACGAAGCGCGGCGGGTGGTCGAATGGACGCGCTTTCCACCGGCCGGCAAGCGCGGCTTGAATCTTTTCAACGTCGAGGCCGACTGGGGGACCGCCGACCCCGCGGCGCTGGTGGCGGCCGCCAACCGGGAAACGCTGGTCAGCGTACAGATCGAAACGGCGGCCGCCGTTGAAGCCGTCGACGCCATCGCCACCGTACCGGGACTCGACCACCTCTTCCTGGGGCCGGCCGACCTCAGTCTTTCTCTCGGCGTGCCGGGCGAATACATGCACCCTCTCTGCCGCGCCGCCGTACAAAAGATCGCGGCGGCGGCCGTCGCCGGCGGACTCACTTGGGGAGCCCTCACCCGCAACCGGGACCATGCCGAATTCTGCCGCGAATTGGGCGCCCGGCTGTTCGTCGTCGGCGGCGATTTGGGCGTCGTCAATTTGGGTCTTAGAACGCTTAAAGCGCAGTACAACGGCTACTTCGACCAGATCGTTTAATCTACGACGAAAGATCGACCAACCGGCCGGAGGGTGCGTCGGATGCCTGTACGAACGATCTTACTGGGCTTGTCGGCGGCCGTCGGTCTCTCGACCGTCGCCCTGGCGGCCGAGCCCGCGCGGCCGAACTTTCTGGTCTTCATCGCCGACGACCTCGGCGCGACCGACGCCGGCGTCTACGGCGGACCGGCCCGCACGCCCAACCTGCAGCGTCTGGCGGCCGAGGGTTTGCGGTGCGACCGCGCCTTCCTCACGTGCAGCTCGTGCAGCCCCAGCCGATGCAGCATCCTCACCGGGCGGTATCCCAACTCCACCAACGGCGCCCACCAACTGCACGAACCGCTGCCCCCCGACCAGACGACCGTCGCCGACGCACTGCGGGCGACCGGCTACTACGCCGCCGCCGTCGGCAAATGGCACCTGGGCCGCGACGCCTACCGCCGGTTCGACAAGGTGTACCTCAGCAAATTCGACTGGGACAAGGGCCTGCTGGAACGGCCGATGGACAAGCCGTTTTTCCTCTG
>JBOFFD010001348.1:0-1541 GCA_051648425.1 Planctomycetia bacterium | reverse complement strand
TTCATCGAGTTCATGCCGTTGGAGGCGGACCACGTCTGGAAACGGTCGGTGGTGCTGACGGCCGACCGCATCTTGGAGATCCTGGCGGACGCCGGCCTGCCGGCCGACGCGGTTCCGCCCGACGATCCGTCGGCGCCGGCCGCCGACTACGTCTATCGCGACGGCAAGGGACGGATCGGCATCATCGCGTCGGTGAGCAAACCGTTCTGCGGCGACTGCAACCGGTTGCGGCTGACGGCCGACGGCAAACTGCGGAACTGCTTGTTTTCGCTCGACGAAGTCGACGTGAAGTCACGGCTGCGCGGCGGGGCCGGCTCGGAGGAAATCGCCGACTTGGTGCGGCGGTGCGTGGCCGCCAAATGGGAAGGCCATCAAATCAACAGCGTCAACTTCATCCGCCCCGAGCGAACGATGCACGCCATCGGCGGTTAAGACGGCGCGAGACGCCTCGGTCCGTCGAACGGCTCGACGGACCGGTCGTCTTAGAGTCGGTCAGTGGACCGAAACGCCGTTCGAGGTCGAATAGAATTTGGCCATTTCGACGAGGGTGACGGTGCGGATCTTACTCGCCTGGCCGGCTTGGCCGAACGAGGTCATGCGGTCCTTGCAGACCTGGCGCATGGCGTCGCGGGCGGGGGCGAGATAGTCGCGGGGGTCGAACTTTTCCGGGGTTTCCGCGAGCACTTTGCGGATAGCGCCGGTGATGGCCATGCGGTTGTCGGTGTCGACGTTGATCTTACGGACGCCGTGCTTGATGCCGCGCTGGATTTCCTCGACCGGCACGCCCCACGTCTGGCGCATCTTGCCGCCGTACTTGGTGATGACGTCCTGCAGTTCCTGGGGGACCGACGACGAGCCGTGCATGACCATGTGGGTGTTCGGCAACCGACGGTGGATTTCCTCGATGGTGCTCATCGCCAGCACTTCGCCGGTGGGTTGACGGGTGAACTTGTAGGCGCCGTGGCTGGTGCCGATGGCGACGGCCAGCGCGTCGACGCCGGTGGAGGCGACGAACTCCTCGGCCTGGCCGGGGTCGGTGAGCAGTTGGTCGTGGCTGACGACGCCCTCGGCGCCGTGGCCGTCTTCGGCTTCGCCCATGCCGGTTTCCAGCGAGCCGAGCACGCCGAGTTCACCTTCGACCGAAACGCCCCGTTCGTGGGCCGTCTTCACCACTTGGCGGGTGACGTCGACGTTGTACTCGTAGGTGGCGGGCGACTTGCCGTCTTCCGCCAGCGAACCGTCCATCATGACCGACGTGAAGCCGTTGTCGATGGCGCTGAGGCAGGTCTTCGGGCTGTTGCCGTGGTCTTGGTGCATGACGATGGGGATGTGCGGATACAGCTCGGCGGCGGCGAGCATGAGGTGGCGGAGATAGTTGTCCTGCGAGTATTTGCGGGCGCCGCGCGACGCCTGAACGATGACCGGGGCGTCGATTTCGTTGGCGGCTTCAAGGATGGCCTGGATCTGTTCCATGTTGTTGACGTTGAAGGCGGCCAAGCCGTAGCTGTTTTCGGCGGCGTGATCCAGCAAGACTCGCATCG
>JBOFFD010001347.1:0-2658 GCA_051648425.1 Planctomycetia bacterium | reverse complement strand
CTTACCGCGTGGCGCGGCTTGACGCCGGCGGTGCGCGATGAAGCGTCGCAGGCGCTGCTCGGTCGAAAGGAATGGACGCTGCCGCTGTTGGACGCGGTGGCCGCCGGCAAGGTGCCGGCCGGCCAGATCGACCCGGTGCGTCGCGACCTGCTTCTGAAAAGCGCCGACGAAACCATCCGCAACCGGTCGGCGTCGTTGTTCGGCGCCAGCGCCCCGTCGGCCCGCGCCGACGTCTTAAAGGCCTACCAACCGGCGCTGGCGGCCAAGCCCGATAAAGTTCGCGGGGCGGCGGTGTTCGAGCGTGAATGTTCGAGCTGCCATCAGGTTCAGGGCAAGGGCTACGCCGTCGGACCGAATCTCGCGACGATTAAGACGCGGACGCCGGCCGCGCTCATGTTGCAGATTCTCGACCCGAACGTGGAAGTGCTGCCGAACTTCGTCGACTACGTGGTCGCGTTGGACGACGGCCGAGTCGCCACCGGCCTGATCGCGGGCGAGTCGGCGACCAGTGTCACCTTGAAGCGCGCCCGCGGCGCGGAAGACGTGATCTTACGGCAGAACATCGACGAAATGACCAGCACGGGGAAGTCGCTCATGCCGGAGGGGTTGGAACAGAAGATCGCCGTCCAAGAGATGGCGGACCTGTTGGCCTATCTCTTAGACGCGCCGACGAACTGAATATGAGATCGTCCCATGACGTTGTTCGACCCCGCCGCCGCAGCGATCGGTTTCAGTGCGGCGTACGCCCTTTGGTACTGGGGGTTTGGCAATAAGAACTGGTTGGAAGGCGTTCTGGTCGGAGCCGTCTTCGGGACCTTGGTCGGCGTCGGCTCGCCCATCATAGCCGAAGCTCGAGCGATTGCCGCGAGGCGGAAAGCCCAACCGGCCGACAAGCCGGCGGCGTCAATTCAGCAGAGTCGCTCGAACGGCGGCGGCGCTGGCGTTCGACCATCGCTTCTCTTCGTCGATGACGAGCAGATACGCTTTCAGAATGCGGACCAGCATCATCGCCTTGCGCAGCAGCGGCCGGCCGACGATTCGGTCGCGGGCGCACCAAACGGTCGCTTCGACCAGCCGGCAGCCGCTGTCGGAGGGCGCCGGCATGGTCGCCAGCCGTAAGAAGAGCTGAGTGCCGCCGGTGGAAAACCAGCCGCTTTTGCCGAAGCGGAACAGGGTTTCCTCGGCGCTGACGCGGACGACGTCGGGTTTCAGAAAGTCGATGAAACCGCGCAGTTTCAAGACGTAGATTTCCGGCGGAACGTAGGCGACGAAACTGGCGGTCACCCGTCGGACCGCTTCTTCGCCGGCGGCGGCACCCGGGGCGGGGCGGCGCGTCGGCGTCTTCTTCTTCGGGGCGACCGCCTCCGAGTCGACGCTTTGGATGGTTGTCGGGGTTTTCACCTGCAACAGCGACCGTCGGCCGGGCGCGGGGCGAACGTGGTGTTTCTTCGCCGGCGACGAATCGGAAATGCCGTTCTGAGGGGTGTCGCCGGCGAACAGACCTTCGGAGGGTCCGTCAAGCAGCACCGGTTTGCCGGTTTCCAGGTCGATGGAGGCCCCCGGGCTGTCCGAGAAATCGGCGGTTGGCAATTGATTGTCGATCACGGCGGCTAGGCGGTCGGTGAACTCCAGGCAACAGTCGTAGCGGTCGGCGGGATTTTGCGACAGCGCCCGCCGCACGATCGCGCGGTCGCCGGTCGGCAGTCGTTGCATCTGCGGTTCGTCGCGCAGTTGTTGAAACAGCAACTGACGGACGTCCGGCCCCGGGTAGGGAAACTCGCCGGTAAGCAGCGCCTGGTACGTCACCGCCAAACTATACTGGTCGGCGGACGATTCGATCTTACCGCCGAACAGTTCCGGCGGCGCGAACTGAGGGGTTAGAACGACCCCGTGCCGACTAATGGCGCTGTTCTGCACGCGCACCAGGCTGAAGTCGGCGACCTTGACGTGTCCGCCGGAAAGGAAGAGGTTCGACGGCTTGATGTCGAGATGCTGCAGCTCGTACACGCCGCTCATCAAGTCGAGGACTTCGGCCGCCTCGCGCATGTATTTCAGTAATTCCTGCCGGGGGATGCCGCGCAGGCCGGCGTGGACGCACTCGTCGAACCGGTCGGCCAGGCTGCCCTCGGCCAGTTCCATGACAATGGCGAGATACCCGGGGACAATTTCAAACCGTTCGATGGAAAGCAGGTACGGATGCCGCAGCGAACGTATCCGCTCCAGCCCACGCAGTTCGGTGCATCGATCGCCGAAGTCGTCGGCTTCCAAAGGAACAAGTTTGACGGCCTTCGCCAAGCCGCCCGGCGCTTCGGCCGACCATACTTCGCCGAATCCACCCCTGCCCAGATACCCGGTCAAACGATAACCGGAGATCGGTTCGTCGCCGACATCCCACTCTTCAAGAATGGAGTTCGCCAAGGAACCCACCTTCCTTCGTCACGGGTCCAACTTTCGCCGATCGACGACGAGAATGTTTTGAGCCTTCTCTCGGATGGGACGCCCAAACTCGGGGCGGCTGGGTGGCGTCGCCCTTGATTCGGACGACCGTCGAATCGCCGATCTTCTCAACCATAGCACGCGGGCCGGTCGGCGGACACCGTCCGTTCATGAATTCCTTTCGCGACGCCTTTTTCGCGCCATTCCAATCATTCCGACGTT
>JBOFFD010001346.1:0-1959 GCA_051648425.1 Planctomycetia bacterium | reverse complement strand
GGCAGCGCCGCGGGTGTTGGCGGCGGTGCGGAACGCGGCGCCGGCGACGCCGGGCCGGCGGAAAACGCCCAGCGCCGCCGCGTCCCAAACTGCCCGTCCAACTGATCTTTCAACAGGACTGACAGAATCGAACGGCCCTATCGGCGCGGCCGATTCCCCTTCCCGTGGAATAGAACGGTCGGTATGGGCCGCAGGTCTACAGTCGGAGGCAGGACGCCGCCGACGCCATCGCGGCCGCTTCGGTCGGTGCATCCAAAAGGCGCAGGGACGCGCCGCGCCGCCGACGCCGTAAACTGCTCGGAGGTCCGCCGCGGTCTATGAAGCACCAACGACGACCGCGCCGCAGCGCCCACCATCCATCGACGCCGTTCGCCGTCCTCGTCGTTCTGAGCGTGGCGGTCGGCTGCGCCGGCTCGCGCGGCCAGACGCAGGCGCGGCTTCCAACGCCGAGCGCGCCGCCGCCACCGGCATCATCCGTCGACGTGCCGACCAACGCTCCCCAACCGAACCACACGCCGGCCTATCTGCCGCCCGCTCTCGCCGTCGACCCGGCCATCGCGATGAACAACGCAACCCCGACGATTCCCAAGGCCGTGGCTTCCGACGACGCCGTGCAGGCCGTCGGCGGCGCGACTGAAACCGGCGACACCATCCGCCCGGCCTCCAGCACCATCCAGCTTCCCCCCGACTTCGGCGGCCGGCGGACCAAGCGCCGCTCTGCACCCGATCCCGAACCAACCCCGCCGGACGCCACGCCCACTACCGACGACCCGGCGGCCCAGCGCCCAGCGACGTTGCCAGAGGGCATCGCCCCCGCCGAGCCGTTCGGTTTGCCGATCACCGCGGCGACGCCCATGCTGGCATGGCCCGCCAGCGTCGCCACCACGGCCGAGAACCTCGTCGTCACCCGAAAAGTCATGGACGCCGCCCGCCAGTTTTTCGTCGACACCCCCTCCTACACCTGCCGCATGATCCGCGAAGACGGACCGAAGGCGAAGCAGGAAATCATGTTAATGCGGTTCCGCAGCCAACCGCGCAGCGTTTTCTACCAGTGGCTTGACGACCGCAACGCCGGGCGGGAATGCGTCTGGGTCGACGGCCGAAACCGCGGCATGCTTACCACCCGCGGCGGCAAGGGCGACTTCTTCTTCGTCGGCAAACGGATCGAAGTCGACCCGCTGGGCGCGCTGGCCCGGGCGCGTAGCAAATACCCGATCACGGAATCCGGATTGGACCGCATGGTCGCGCGGCTCGACAACGCCTTCAAACGGATCGAAACCGGCGAAGCGTCGTTGGGAACGCTGATCTACCGCGGCACGACCCGCCGCCCGGAGTACGATGAACCGCTCGTCCACTTGGTGCAAGACGTTCCGCCCAAGGCCGACGCCGCCCTGCCCGCCGGCGCCGTCCGCGACTGGTACTTCGAGGCCGACACCGCCCGCCTGGCGCTGATGGTGACGAAAGACCGCAAGGGTCAGCAGATCGAATACTTCTGCATGGACCGCTTCGTCGCCGACCCAACGCTTGGCGACGACGATTTCGACCCCGACCGCCTCTGGCCGGGGGCGAAGTCGATGGGCGGCCCGAAGACCGCCGCGAAAGACGGCCCGCTGACAAAATGACCGCCGCCGCCGGCTTCGGAACGCATCGTGGCAGACGGCGTCGCGTCCACCGGCCGACGACGGCCAAGTCCATGACGATTCAAGCAAAGTAATTCCAAAGCCTTACGTCGAGTTTGACGATTCCCGCAGGCGGCACGTCGTTTGCTTTTCTCTTCCCCGTCCGTGAACGCGTTCGGCTTCGACACGCCGAGACGTTCATCGATCAAGCGGTCGACCGGAATCGATCGCTCGGCCGCGCAACGGCGGGGATGAGGGCGTCCCGGTGACGGCGGAAGCTGGTCGTTTTTCGATCTTGATCGCCGACGACGACGACCCCCATCGTCTGACCCTGCGTGAC
>JBOFFD010001345.1:0-2482 GCA_051648425.1 Planctomycetia bacterium | reverse complement strand
GCCCGGCGGCACGTTGCCGTACCCCAGTTCCTTGACGAAGCCGCGTTCGTCGCGCTGACTGCGGGCTTTCAGTTCCCAGGTCGACGCCACTTGCGGGCCGGCAAGCAGAAACCCGAGCGCCAGCCATCCTAAGACGGCGAACCGTCGGCGATTCTGAATCTTCAGATCGACGCCCGGCGTCGGCCAACAAACGAAAAGCCAACCGACGGCGAGCAGCGTCACGAACGCGAGTTGAAAGTGGCCTGCGTACAGTTGCAACGCCAGCGTCGCCGAGAGGGCGCCCCCCCGGCGGCGGTCGCCCGTCCGCAGCCATTCCAGCGTCGCCCACAGGATGGCGGGCGTCCAGGCGCCGGTGACGACGCTCCATTCCAAACACGCTTTCGGCGGAAACCAACCGTAGACCCAAACGACCGCCGCCAACAGGGCCGCCCACCGATTCAATCCCGCCGCCCGTGCGAAGCCGAAGAAGAAACCGAAGGCGACGACGTAGTGGACGAGGAAGACGGCGTTGTAAGCGGTGACCGGTTCGAGGAATGCGTAGGCGGCGAGGTGGCCGGGGTAGAGGGCGCCGGTTTGACTTTCGCCCAACACCGGAACGCCGTTGCCGATGCGGGGATGCCAAAGCCGCAGTTCGCCTTGCTGCAATCCTTCCGCATAAAACTTTTTAAGCGGCCAGAAATAGTTGTAGACGTCGCCGCCGATGAAGCTGTCGCCTTGATACAGCGGCAGCCAGAAGAGCAGTGTCAATCCGACGGCGGCGGCACCCACGGCGCCCCACGTCGCCGCGCCGCGCCGGCCGTTCCGCGGCGCCTGGCCGGCTTGGGCGCTTCCGTTCAATTCGCTGCCTCCGCCGCCGCGCGCGTTCCGACCATTGACGTCCTACTCAATGGATCGTCGTGAATGTTCACCGCAAAGAGTTCGGAGATCGCCGACGCTTTCCGGTCGCATCGTCTTAAGCCCTGCCAGTCAGACCTGAGATCCGCTCCGCTCGTGGTTTCAAACACGGCGCGCGTCGGATGAAACGTCACGCCGGCGGATAAAACAGCAAGAGGCTGGCGGTGAAGCCGTGCAGGAAGTTGCGGCCGCCGACGGGGCCGATTTCGCCTTGGGCGAAGAAGCCGGCCAGCGGCAGGTCGCCGAAAGTCTCGGCGACCACGGCGGCGTCGTGGTGCGGTTGGTCGAAAAGATTGAGGCCCCGGCCGTTGCAGGTGAACAGCAAGGCGCCGAGCGGCTTGACGGCGTCGACGTATTCGTCGGCGTGCAGCAGGTGCCGTAAATCTTCGTCGGCGGTGGCGGCGTCGCGGATGTGAAACTGCACCGTCTGACCGACGCGGAAGTAGTCGCCCACCGCGACGGCGCCGTTCTCCGGGTCGGCCGAGAAGACGTTGCGGATCAGGAAGTCGCCCGGCTCGAATTTTTCCTTGTATTCGTCGACCACCCGCCCGAGGTGCAGTCCGCCCTTCTGAATGATTTCCTGCTCGCGCGCCGGCAGTTCGTTGAAGACGTCGTTCAGTCGTTCGAGCGCCGATTTGCCGCCGAGTTCCAACACGATGTTTTTCTGACACTTGGTGATGACGAACGGTTGACCAATTGGTCGACAGCCCTGCGAGACCACGGCCTTGAAGCGCACGCCGCCGGTGAGCAACAGGCCGACGGCGCCGGTGGAGAGGTCGCGGTCGCCGAAGAACAGGCGGTTGCGGCCGGGACCCCGGCCGCCGCTGGCCATGCCGCCCATGACGGTCAGGCCGGGGTGGTCTTCGTTCAGTCGCGGCAGCAGTTCGTCGGCGGGGAAGCTGAACGGCTCGCCCAACAGAAGCAGCACCGCGCCCTTGGGCATCGGTTCTGGAAGATCCTCGGGCCAGCCGGCGAAGACGCCGCCTTCGGAGGTGCGGTGATGCTCCAGGTAAATCGGCCGGAGATCGACGCCCGGCAGCCGAGCCGCCCACAGGGCAAGCGCCGGCTTCTTTTCGACCTCGACGGCCCGACCGGCGACCGCTTCGCCGGTGCAGCCCATTACGTGTTTCGCCCCCAGTTTCTGCTGCAAGGCGGCGCCCAGCGACGAAAAACGGACCGCATGGTGGTGCGACACGAACACCATGACAACGTCGACCTCGTCGCCCATCCGGCGACGGATGGCGTCGGTCGTCTCCGCCAGGGCGGCGTCGAAGTCGCCGTCGGTCGACAATGCCGACGCGGCGAGCGCTCCGTTCGTGGGTCCGTCGGCCATTCCCATTCGTCCTTCCACCACGATCCCGCGACACGTCGACGCTAGCTCTGCGTCCTTTTAGCGGAATTGTATCGAATCGTCCCGCCCGTTTCGGCGGTCGAAAAGTGGTGCGACGTCTAGTGGTCCGTCAAGTTATGATTTTTGGGTAGAGGGACTTCAGTTTGATTCTGGCGTCGGTGGTGGTGAACTGCCAGTCGACTCCGCGCTGCTTCCCGTTGCGGTCTTCGTGCCACGCCGTCGTCTCCCTCCGCAACT
>JBOFFD010001344.1:0-4310 GCA_051648425.1 Planctomycetia bacterium | reverse complement strand
CGGAATAGCCGCGCGGATCTTGATACTCGTCTTGCACGATGCACCTCCCGGTGTTGAACCCCGCTCGCCGCGAAGTATTATAGGAAACCGGTCGCGATCGAAAACTTACCGACTTACATCCGTGCCGGCGTAATAGGATCGGTCTGCTGCTGCTGGTTTTCGTCTGGCTGCTCACCCCGACGGTGAAAGATCGCGAAGCGGCCGGCGCGCTCTTATTGGACGGCGGCCGGCATCCGGGCCATTGGCTGCGCTACATCACCGCGACGGCCGCCGTCTATTGCTGCCTTGCTTTTTCCTTTCCTCCGGACTGGCGGTTGGCCTTGGCATGGCTGACGGTTGCGTTCACGACGGAGATCTCCGTCCAATGCGGCGGTCGGCTGGAGTTCCGCGAAGCAGGATTGAACTACTACCTGGAATTCTACTCTTGGGCGGCGTTGGACGACCCGTGGGTGACGCCCGCCGGGGACCTATCGTTCTGGGTTACCCAAGCGAACTTCTTCGGCATCCGCCGCCAAATCAAATGGCCACTGCCTCCCGAGTTGCGAGAGCCCGTCGCCGAATTTATCAAAGAACGCTGCCCAACGTGGCGGCCGCCCGAAGCGCACACAACCTACGTCAAGCATCCCTTTCAATGACGCCTCGAGATCTGAATGAAAGTATTACCCTTCGCGGGGCGGCAGGAAGAGTAAGAGGTCGGCGTAGGTTTTTTCGGTGGAACCCTGCTGCTCGGCGACGAACGCTTTCGCGCGGGCGCCCAGGGCGGCGGCGGCAGGTGGGTCGTCGAGCCACCGCGCGAGCGTCGGCGCGAGGTCTTGCGGACCGGCGAGTACGACGACGGCGTCAGCTTCGGTAAGGCGGGCGACGGCGTCGGAGAAATTCCACGTGTGCGGGCCGAAACAGGTCGGCGCTCCGTAGGCCGCCGGTTCGATCATGCTTTGGCCGCCGCGTTTGCCGTCGAGCGTGCCGCCGACGAACGCCACGTCGGCGAGTCCCCACGCCGCCCCCAACTCGCCGATCGTGTCAAGCAGCACCACCGCCGCCGGTTCGACCGTTCCTTGACCAAGCCGGCTGCGTCTTACGAACGTTACGTTGCGCTGTGAAAGCAGCGCGGCGACGGCGTCGAACCGGTCGGCCTGCCGCGGCGCCAGCACCAGCCGCAAGTTAGGGCGGGTGGCGGCGAGGGTAAGATAGGCGTCTAAGACGTATCCTTCCTCGGGGTCGCTGGTGCTGCCGGCTACGAAGACGCGGTCGTCGTCCGTGATACCGAACAGATCGCGGAGGGACTGCGTGGCGGCATTCAGACGGTCGCCGACGGCGCCGTCGTACTTCATGGAACCGGTGACTTCAACGACGGCGTCCATCGTCCCCGGCAGGCTCCGGATGCGATCGGCGTAGGTCGTCGACTGCGCCCCCCACCAACGGACGGCGCTGAGCGGACCGGACAAAAGACGCCCGAGGCGACGGTAGCCGCGGTGGCTTTTCTCGCCCAGCCGAGCGTTCGCCACCGCGACCGGAACATTGCGCCGCCGCGCCTCTAAGAGAAGGTTGGGCCACAGTTCGAGTTCGGCCAAGACGAGTAAGATGGGGCGCAGACGGTTGAACGTACCGCGCACCGACCATGTGAAATCGAACGGCGCGTAAACGACCGTGAGGTTCGGAAACCGTTCGACGGCGACGGCGTACCCGGTGTTGGTGGTGGTCGATAGGACGAGACGCAGGTCGGGACGTCGCTGCGCCAACAATGCGACGAGCGGTCTAAGAAGAAGGATTTCGCCGACGCTGACGGCGTGCAGCCAAACGACGGGGCGGCCGTCGTCGGTGAAATCGGTCTTAGAGACGCCGCGAAGTTTGCGGAGCAGCCCGACGCGGTACTTGCCGGTCGCGACGGCCTTGCACGCCAGGATCGGCGCCAACGCCGTCAGGGCGGCGAGGTAGGCGCCGTTCAGAAGGTAAGGAAGGACGCGCATCCGGCGGTTACTTGCGAACCTTCACGCCGCGGCCCCGTTCGTCGCTCTTCATGTGGCAGTTCTTATACTTCTTGCCGCTGCCGCACCAACAGGGGTCGTTGCGGCCGATCTTAAGCCGTTCGTTGCGGATGGTGCCGGTCTTTTCCTCGGCCTGATTCTTATCGACCGCCTCGGCCTGCTGCCGGCGGATGCCGCCGCCGACGTCGGGCGCGGCGTCGGCGGTCACCGCCTCGGCCTCCTGCGCGTACTCTTCGTGGGTCGCGCTGGTGACGTTCCAGACGCTGTTCAGTTGTTGAGGTTCCACTTCCTCTTCGATGCGAAAGATGAAGTTGGTGGTCTTGTCCTCGAACCCTTCCCACATTTCGTTGAACAACTGCCGGCCGCGCCGTTTGTATTCGACCTTGGGATCGATCTGCGCATAGCCCACCAGGCCGATGCCGCTGCGCAGTTGGTCCATGTTGTACAGGTGGTCCTTCCAACTGACGTCGAGGAACTGAAGCAGCAGCGCCCGTTCGATCTGACGGATTTCCGGGCGGAACTTCGTTTCACACGCCTGGATCAGTTGGCGGCGGATTTCGACGCGGTCCAACAGCGGTTGTTCAAGGTTCAGCGGCAGGCCGAACGTCTCTTGGCTCCACTGCGACAACGGCGCCAGCGAGTCGGCGGCGACGGGCGCCTTCCCGGGGAAGTACTGGGCGATCTTACGGTCGATCTCCGGGTGCAGTTCGTCGACCTTGAAGAAGATCTTACTGTCGGCGAGCAGGGCGTTCATGACTTGGCCGCGCTGCATCGGGCGGAACGCTTCGATGTCGTAGGTTTTGGCGAAGCGGTACGCCGCCCAGGCGAGCAGGCCTTCGCGGTCGTAGTGCGGCGTGGAGCCGGGGGTCGGTTCCGGCATGAAGTGGGCCAGCGCCGATTTGACGGGGAATTCGAGTTCGCGGCGACGGTATTCTTCGCGGGTGGTCGCCATCAATTTCTGAACGATGTCGGCCGGGTCGTCCTCGGCGAAGTCGTCCGATTTGACGTTCAGGGCGAACTTCTGATTGGTCCAGGCGGCCAGTGAAACACGGCCGAATTCCGGCGAGAAGAAGTCGGCGCCGTCGGCCAGCGAGACGCCGGCGACGTGTTGTTCGGCCGCTTCGTACAGCAGGGAACCGACCTTCTCGCGCGGCAGTTTCTTCAGTTCCGACGCCTTCAGTTTAAGACCGTAGCGACGGCCGGCGAACGCCGTCAGCGACTCCCAGTTCCAATCGCGCGGGTCGCCCTCGGTGGGCAGGTTTTCCTCGACCACGTCGATGATGTGCGACTCCGCCTGACGGCGCGATTCGTCGCGGGCGATTTCCTCGGCCTGACGGAAGTCGCGGCGGTAGAAGCTGCGCGGTTCGAGTTCCAGGCCGAGCCTCGTCGACGCCCAGGCCGCGAAGCTGGACGGCCCCCAGTTCGGATCGAGGTAGCGGTCGACGGCGCGGCGGATCTGCGCGTCGATCATCTCCTGCATCAGTTCCTTGCAGCCGGCGCCTTCCAGCACCGCTTGGCGGTAGCCGTACACCCGCTTGCGCTGGACGTCCATGATTTCGTCGTACTCTAAGAGGTGCTTGCGCACCTCGAAGTGATACTCTTCGCGGCGCTTCTGAGCGGCTTGGATGCGGCGGCTGACCATCGGGCTTTCAATCGCCTGGCCGTCGACCATGCCCATGCGCTGTAAGATCGCCTTCACCATTTCGCCGGCGAAGATGCGCATGAGGTCGTCTTCGAGACTGACGAAGAAGCGGGCGGAGCCGGGGTCGCCCTGACGGCCGGCGCGGCCGCGAAGCTGGTTGTCGATGCGGCGGGAGTCGTGGCGTTCGGTGCCGACGATGTGCAGACCGCCGGGGTTGGCGGCGCGGCGCAGCAGCATCAGTTCGACGAAGGCGTCCTGCCTGTCGGCGGCGACGCCGATCTTCTTGGCGTGGGCGTAGCAGTCTTCGTAGTCGGAGTCGCGGGCGGCGTCGGCCTGTTGGGCCGCCTTCGCCGGGTCGTCGAATTTCAGTTCCTCGGCGAACTTAAGGGTCGGAACGGGCGTGGCGACTTCCCGCCCTTCCTTCTTCATTTCCGGTTCGTAGCGGCCCACCGCTTCGCGCCACGCTTCGGGCGGCACTTCCAAGCGGGTGGGGTAATGGTCTTTCAGATCGGCCCACGCCTTGAAGTCGGGGTTGCCGCCCAGGATGATGTCGGTGCCGCGGCCGGCCATGTTGGTGGCGATGGTGACGACGTTCTTACGTCCCGCCTGCGCGACGATGTCGGCTTCGCGCTCCACGAACTTCGCGTTCAGAACTTCGTGGGCGATTCCTTCCTTGCGGAAGC
>JBOFFD010001343.1:0-3423 GCA_051648425.1 Planctomycetia bacterium | reverse complement strand
TCGGAATAGCCGCGCGGATCTTGATACTCGTCTTGCACGATGCACCTCCCGGTGTTGAACCCCGCTCGCCGCGAAGTATTATAGGAAACCGGTCGCGATCGAAAACTTACCGACTTACATCCGTGCCGGCGTAATACGTTCCGACGAATACAATGTCGCTGAATTGGACGCTTAAGAAGGATTGCCGACCATTCACCGCAATTCCTCTAGGCCGATTCCCCGAGGAGCTGAAGGACCATGTGTCGACGAAGGTCGTGTTAGTCGATTCAATAGACGAACCTTCATCTCCGCTTGAGTTTCGGCATCCGATTGGCTTTCGGCGAATCTATTCGCTCGGCGGCAGCGAGGATCTGCCGCCCGGCAAGAAGGTGATTCGGTTCTCGGAACTGAACAACACGATCGACCGGTTGCTTCGATTGCCGGCGCGGGTGTACCCCGATCCTCCAGTCGTGGCGGAAGTCGAGCGAGACCTGTACAAGAATCGAAAGACTTGGCCGGCGTGGATGTGGGGGGTCGTGGCGGCGCTTTTCCTTGCAGGGGCCGGGTTGCTCGTCGTCGCGGTCCGCCGGTGGCGGGCGGCGGCCGTCCTACTGATGGCGGCCGGTTTGTCGGGGACTGGGTGCGGGACAGGCGAGCCGCCTAAGGTGGGACTGTCGGCCGAGGTTCCTGAGCCGGCCTACGTCGTCACGAACCGCACCGATCGGGCGCCGTGCCGCGTCTTGGTAACAAACAACGACCCCGAAGCGATCACCTTGACGAAGATGATCTCCCGCTGCGGCTGCGTGAAGGTCGACGAAACCGTCCTGCCGCGCACGATTCCGCCGCGCGGACGGATGGAGTTCACGATTCCGGTGGCCGCCAAGGCGGACGGCGCGCCGCAGAACCTGTCGCTCGACTTCGAGAGCGACCGCGGTCCGCGGCGGATTCGCTTTCAAACCCGCGTCTTCCCCGGCGGTTCCATCAGCCCCGACGCTTTACAGGCCGGCCGGGCGGCGCCGGGGGAGAAGCCGGAATTCAAAGTCCGCACCGTGGAAATCGCCGCCGGGGCGATTCCAGCGGCGACCCTTACCGCCGACGACCCCGCCGCCGTCACGTTCCAAGAAGTGGGCCGGCGGGAAGGCGAGGGACCGATCGAAGGCTACCGCTTCCGCGAGATCGACTACGTCGGCCGAGTCGTTTCCGACGCGCCCGGCCTGCACGCCAAAACGTTTCGACTAAAGCGCGACGACGGCGTCGATTCCTACGCCGGCGTGACCGTCCATTGGGAACGGGTCGACCACGTCGCGGCAATCCCAGCCAAAGCGTACTTGTCCGATCGGCCGGTGAAGTTGAGACTGCTTTCCGCCGGTCCGACGAAGATCGTCGACGTGAAGACCGGATCGCCGCACCTTAGAGCGGTGACGACCGACGACGGCCGTATTGAAGTCTCCGCGGTCGACGACGCTCCCGATCGGTTTGAAGCGGAGGTGGTGGCGACCGTCGATCACCCGAAACAGGCTGTCGTCAAAATCCCCGTCGTCCGCTGGAAGCTGCCCGCCGCGTCAACCGTCTCCACGGCCCGCTGATTCCCGAAATCCGTTTGACACTCGCGCCGACTCTTTCCGCGACTCTCGGCAATAGTTTCCGCGTCCCTATCGATTCCGGCCGCATCTCACACGGCCCAGATCCTTCCCTCCGCGCCGCCGCCTTTTATACAGGCGGTGGGACTCGATTTGCGGGTGAGGCGGCGGGATTCGGACGAACGATGCTAGAACTGGCGATCAGCCCACACGGGCATCTTCTTCTTCGCGAGGCCCCGTCCGACGACGCGGAACGGCCGGTCGCGCAAGCGCTGCTCGACGCCTACGCCACGAGCGCCGCTCGAGGTATGCTTGCGTCCGCCAGCGGAGGCGCGGCGGCGCTGCCGGCGTCGTTCGAGTTCGCCCGGTCGATCGGCCGACTCTACCTCGCCGAGCTTTGCCGCGCCGCCGTCGCGGAACTGGGCGGCGCGCTCCCGGCCATCCCTCCGCCAACGCCCGAACTCGCCCGCACCGTGCTTCAAGCCCCCCCCATGACGGGATTGGAATACCTCACCGAAGACGTCGTCGCCGACTGGTGGCGCGACCTCGACGCACTCGTCCACGCCGAAGCCGAACGGCACTCCGGCGGCGCCCAGGAGTATCTGCGCGAGCTCAATCCACAGTGGCGGCTCGTCGGCCGAGTCACGTTCCACCTTGCCGAGAACAAACGCGACCACGACTATCCGTTCGCCTTCCTGGCCACGTTCGCCAACGGCCTGACGCCGCAGGGGAAGGTGAAGCACGAACCGCTGGGCCAGGCGCTGCGGCAGTACGCCGGGGCGAAGAATCGCGCGGCGATGCTGAACCTGTTGCTGCCGGTGTCGCGGGCCGCCGAGTCGGTGGATTGGGTCCGCGCCCTCGTCGATTCGGGCGACATCCACGACCCGCTCGCGTGGTCGCCGCGGGAGGCGTACGCCTTCCTCAAGGCCGTGCCCCTCTTGGAAGCCAGCGGCTTGATCGTGCGGGTGCCCGACTGGTGGAACGCCCGCAAGCCGGCCCGACCGGCGGTCGACGTGAAAATCGACGCGAAGACCAAGGTCGGCGTCAACGTCGACGCGCTGTTGAGTTTCTCGGTCGGCGTCAGTCTCGATGGCGAGACGCTGGAACCAGACGAGATCGCCGCGTTGCTCGCAGCGAGCGGCGGCTTGATTCCGCTCAAGGGGAAATGGGTCGAAGTCGATCCGGAAAAGTTGAAGCAGGCGCTGGACCACTGGCGTCGGGTCGAGCGCGACGTCCGCCGGGAGGGCATCTCCTTCTTCGAGGGGATGCGCCTGTTGTCCGGCGCGCAGCAAGTCAAGGAAGGCGAGGAGGCGGAGCAGGCGGCGATCCGGGAATGGTCGGGCCTGACCGCCGGCGCGGCGCTGGATGCGGTGCTGGACGGCCTGCGCTCGCCCGAAACCCTGCGCGAGGCCGCCCCGCCCGGCCTGAAGGCGGAGCTGCGCCCCTACCAACGGATCGGCTACGGATGGCTGCGCTTCGCCACCCGTTTGGGGTTGGGGGCCTGTCTGGCCGACGACATGGGCCTGGGCAAGACCGTGCAGGTGATCGCACTGCTGCTTGATCTGAAGCGCGAGCGGCGCGGCGCCGCGAGCCTGCTCGTCGTGCCGGCGTCGCTCATCGCCAACTGGCGGACGGAGTTGGCGAAGTTCGCCCCGGATTTGTCGTTCGCCGTCGCGCACCCCTCGGAAACCGGCGCGAACGCCGCGACGGCCGAGGCCGAAGTGGTCGACGCGGTCGATCTGATCGTCACCACGTACGGCATGCTCACCCGCACGGAGTGGTTGAAGAAACACCGTTGGCGGCTGGCGATACTGGACGAAGCCCAGGCGATCAAGAACTCCGGCGCCAAGCAGACCCGCGCCGT
>JBOFFD010001342.1:0-6257 GCA_051648425.1 Planctomycetia bacterium | reverse complement strand
CTCAGACGGGCCGAACATCAGTTGCAACTGCTGCACGACCGGCAGACGCACCGTCTGCCGGGCGATCTCGAAGAACTCGAGGCGTTCGCGCGGCGGCTCGGTTGGAGCGACGACGAGGTCAGCACGGCGGCCGAGCAGTTTTCGCGCGAGTTGGCGATCGTCGCCGGCCGCGTACGAAGAATTCTGCGCCACCTGTTCATCAACTTGTTTCCGAGGTCCGAATCGGGCGGCGAAGACAACGGCGACGTCGAAACCGATTTGGTTCTCGACCCCAATCCTGACGCGGCCGTCGTCCAAAGCGTA
Source organism: Planctomycetia bacterium (assembly GCA_051648425.1). Classification (GTDB taxonomy): domain Bacteria; phylum Planctomycetota; class Planctomycetia; order Kolteriales; family Kolteriaceae; genus JBOFFD01. The sequence continues at coordinate 5,954 of JBOFFD010001342.1, read as the reverse complement.
CTCGCGCGCCGCCGGTTCGTCGATCCGCAGGCCGCCTATCGTCGACTGCGCGCGTTGGAGGCCGAGGACACGCCGTTCCTATCGACGACGCGCTGTCGTCACTTCTTCGCCAATCTCGCCCCCCGCCTGTTGCACGAAGTCGGCGCCACCCCTGATCCCGACATGACGCTGAACAACCTCGAAAAAGTGACCTCGTCGCTCGGCGCGAAGGGCGTCTTATGGGAAAGTCTGACCAACCATCCGCAACTGCTGCGGATGTACGTGCAGTTGTGCGCGTCGAGTCAGTATCTCTGCGACATCCTCACGTCGAACCCAGGCATGATCGACGAGGTGCTCGACCTGTTGTTCGGCGTGCGGACGCCCTCGGTGATGTCGCTGCGGCGTCAGTTGCGCGGCTTGCTCAAGGGCGCCGACGACGTCCAGCCGATCTTGATCGGGTTCAAGAACATCCATCTGCTGCGCATCGGCATTGAAGACGTGTTGGGCGACCGCGGACTAAGACCGACGCAGGCGATCTTGAGCCTGCTCGCCGAGGTGATCGTCGACGAAATCATCCGCGGCGAGTCGTCGCGGCTCGGGCGGTCTTACGGTCGGCCGCGGCGCGAGGACGGCGCGCCGTCCGAATACTGTCTGTTGGCCTTGGGCAAGTTCGGCGGCCGGGAAATGAGCTACCACAGCGACCTCGATTTGGTCCTGGTCTACGACGAAGACGGTACGACTTCGTCGACGGACCCGGGACGCACCTTCGCGCCGACGTCGAACCACCACTTTTATTCCGAGTTGGGCCGACGGCTGGTCGAGACGGCGTCGAAGACTTCGCCGTTCGGCCGACTGTATAAGATCGACTTTCGGTTGCGGCCGAGCGGCGCCTCGGGCTCGCTGCCGATTTCGCTGTCGCACTTCGAGGAATACTATTCGACGCAGGCGCGGGTTTGGGAGCTGCTGGCGTTGACGCGGGCGCGACCGATGGGCGGCACCCGGTCGTTCCGCCTGCGCACCGGCGCCACCGTCCGCCGCATCTTCCGCGTTCGCAAATGGTCGAACGATTGGCTCGCCGAGATTCTCGACATGCGGAACCGGCTGGAGGCGAGCCGATCGCAGGACGATTTGAAGCGAGGCGCCGGCGGCATCGTCGACGTGGAATTCGCCGTTCAAATGATGCAGCTCAAATACCATCCCGGCCGGCCGGAAATCTTACACCCCAACCTGCGGCGGGCGTTGCGGCGGATCGGCGAATCGGGCTTGTGGCCGCCGGAGCGCGTCCGGCTGTTCGAGGAGGGGTATCATTTCCTGCGCTTCATGGAGAGCCGATTGGGAATCGTCAACAACGTCTCCCGGTTGAAACTTCCCGACGACGCCGAAGGGTTGGAGAAACTCGCCTACCGACTGGGGTATGAAGGCGATGCCCGCGGCCAACGGATGAAATCAGACTACGAAACTTGGACCAAACGCATTCGCAATGAATATCAACGTTGTTTCGACGAGGAGACGCGGCGCTGATTCTGAATTAAGAAACATATTCACTCGTCGTCGACGAGCGGCTCGAAGTCGTCCCACGCCGACGCACGCGGGCGGGATTGTTCGTCGTCCGCCTCGGTCCAGCCGTCGCCGTCGAGGCGGTCGAGGAAGTCGTCGTCGTTTTCGGCCGGCGCGCGTTCGATTTCCAGCGGGGCCGCGCCCGGCGGCGGCTCTTGGTCGTCGGGCATGGCGATCAGATCGGCGATGGCGTCGGCGGCGATCGTCGCGTCCAATCCCTCGAACCGGGGGGCGTCGCGGCGGACGGTCGGCCGACGGTCCGGGTGGTACAGCACGACGGTTTCGCCTTCCATCGTCGGGTCCGTCGACGGTTCCAGTTCAACCCAAATTCGGCCCGACTTCACCAGTTCCAACACCGCGAGAAACTTGCCGATCAACCGACCGCGGCTGTTGGACGGGCCGACCAGTTCCTCGAACGTCAGTCGGCCGGCCTCTAAGACGAGCGCTTCCAGGCGTTGCATGGTGACGGTGATCGGCGTCTGGTCGATCTGCACGTCGTGCGTCACCGGCACCAGGTTTTGCCGCAGCACCCGGCCGAACGCGCTGACCAAATCCCACAGCTCCAGGTCGCGGATCGGCTGCCGCGCCGGGTCGACTTCCTCCGGCGGCAGGTCGTCGGCGAGGCGGCCGAAGCGGGCCTGCCGATCCGACGCCCGCTCGGCCAGGCGCCGACCGACTTCCTTGAACCGCTTGTATTCCTGCAACTGTTGAACGAGTCGGCGGCGAGTGGTCGGTTCGTCGGCGGATGCTTCCGATTCCCGGTCAGCGCTGGATTCCGATTCAGCGTCTCCCGGGATTAAGAGGCCGCTTTTCAGTTCGATGAGCGTGGCGGCCAGGACGATGAATTCGCCGATCTCGTCGAGGTTCAGCACCACTAAGACTTCGAGGTGGCGCAGGTAGTCCTTCACCAAGTCGGCCAACGGCAGATCGACGACGTCGACTTCGCGGCGCTTGACTAAGTAAAGCAGCAGATCGAGCGGACCGTCGTACTGACGCAGCGCGACGCGGTAAGACGAAGGGGCCGTCGTTTCCGGTGCGTCGTCGATCGCGCCCATCATACGCCGTCCTCCGCGATCCGCGCCAGCCGACGGGCGGCGTCGGCCGGCGGCTCGTCGCCCAGCGGCCCGCCGCCGACGCGAAATTGCGTCCTTGGCGTTTCCGGCCCTTGCGAACGAAACGCGAACTCTTGCAGGATCGGCAGACGCAGGGGGGGAGCGCCTACGAATTCGAGGTCGAAGTCGCGCGCGACGGCGATTCGCTCGGCCGGCCGCCAGCCGAAGAAGCGGTCGGCCTCCTTCGCGGCGGGTTGGCCGTCGGCGTCGCCGTAGCTGAGGTCGCAGGGAATCCAGCCGACCCCTTCGGTGTGGAACTCGGCCCAGACGTGCAGACCGTAGCCGTCTGGTTCGACGCTGAAGCCGCAGACGGCGCGGGCGGGAATTCGCACCGCTCGACACAGGGCGACGAACACCGCGACGTAGTCGCCGCACTCGCCGACGCCCTGGTCCCACGCCGCGGCGGCCCCTTTGAACTGGTGCAGCCGGCGGTAGACGAGTCGCTCCAGCACGTCGTCGTACAGTCGGCGGGCCACTCGCACCGAATTCGTCTCACCGGCCGCGACGACGCGCGCCCGCGCGGCGATATCCATCCGACCGCGTCCCAGACTGGTCGACAGGGCGAGCGACGCCTTGAGGTCGGGGTCGATCGGCTTGACGCCGCCCGTCGCACGGGCGGCGTCGACGCGCTCGGCGGCGTCGGCCGGGGCGTGCAGCGAACGAACCGCGACGACGCAAGGCCGGCGCACGACAAGCGGCGAACCGGGCAAAACCTCGCCCTGGAAGACCGCGAGGTGGTTGAGGCCGCGCGCGTCCTTCCGCCTCCGGGCCGGGCGGTTTCCCGACTCAGCAACGGCGACCACGTACTGGGCGGCGTCAACCTGCGGAATAGGCAGCGACGCCGCGACGGTGGCCGTTTCGCGCTCGGTCGACAGCGTCAGTTCCGGGGCGAAAAGCAGGTAATTCCAGGGTCCGCACTCGAAGCCGGCGGGATCGGACGGCGGCGCGCCAGGGGCATCGGCCGCCGCGCCGAACCGACCGCCGACGGACAACGCCGCCGCCGTGATCCACGCCCGTCGGTCGATCTTAGCAAGAGGCGCCATCGGTCGGCCCTGCCGTTCCATGAAGTCCGTCGAACGAAGAGCGGAGCGGTCCGCCCGGACGGCCATCTTAGTAGGCGGAACGGGCGCGGTCGCTCAGAGCGGTGGGCATACCGAGGCGGGTCGGGCCGTAGAAATCGGCCGCCGGTCGGTTGTAGGTATCGGACGGCGGACCGACCGGCATCGGCAGGTCGATCACCACGTCGTCGTTCATTCGGGCGGGCGCCCCCGGCTTGCCGCGGGCGGTTCCGCCGGCCAGCGCCGAACTCTTGCGGTTCTTGCCGTCGCCGTCGCGCCAGGGGTCGTAGCGGTCGTCGTCCTTGGACGCCACCACGGTCCCGTCCTCTTTCCCACCGAAGGGCCACAGCCGTTTGTACCACGGCTTTTTGGAGGTCGGCTCCTCCTTCGCCGCGACCTTCGCCGCAGGGGAGTCGTCGCGGCGGCGGTCTTCGCGGGGGTCGCGGTCGTCGGCGAGTTCCGGCAGTTCCAATTCGTCGGCGGCCGGTTTCGACTGGGCGTAGAACTCGTTTTCGCCCTTGAACTCATTGAGAAACTTGTCGCGCGACGCCAACCGGGCCACCGGCACGCGGCGCGACTCCCACACCGCCAGTTCCTTGCGGGCCTCGGAGTGCGGCTGGCCGAGCACCGCCTGGCGGTACAGGCCGGCGGCGAAGCCGGCGTCGCCCTGCGAGAACCGCCCATGTACCAGAATCGGCTTGGCGGCGGTGCGGTAGGCGTCGAGCAGCCGGCCGATCTCTTCACGGTCGGGGTTCGGGCCGGAAAGCGTCACGTCGACGTGTTCGACCTGGTTCTTCTCGCAGACTTCCACTTCGTCCTTGTACCAGCGGGCGCCGGGCTGTACGCCGCGCAGGTTGACGACGGTGCGAATCTTCTGCTCGCCGATGGCGTTTTCCAACTGTTTCGACGACAGTTGCCCCGACCGATACAGCGCCCCTTCCTCGACCGGCCGCACCGGCTGGAACGCACTGCACCCGACGAGGGAAGCCAGCCCGCAGACGAGAAGGCAGCGTCGCGCGTGCCGACTTAGAGGGAATGCGGACGGCGGCGGGCGTCGGTGGTTCGGCATCGTGCTGCGTCCGCCCGTAGAGGAAAAAGTCGCGGTGGCTCCGTCCACCCTTCCAACTATCGGCCGTCGACGACCATCCGCTTGACTCGCCCCCGCAGACCACCGTCGCGGCTTACGACGGCCAGGGCGCCGTCCGCGAAAGATCGTCGTCTTCCGCCGGCGGCGGGGTTTCGCGCAGCTTCTGAATCAGCACGCCGGAAAAGACGAAGTGGTACAACGCAACGAAATAGGTCGCGGCCAAGCACCCCCACAACAACGGATGCCAGATCGGGTAGCCGGCGGCCCCCAGCGCGTACGCCCCCAACGGCGCGAACGTGACCGCCACGCCTTGCAGCGCGGCCGCGAACCAGTACGCCGGCGACCGCGCCATCCGCCCCCGCCACGCCGCCACCTCGACCGTCACCCGTTCCATGATCCCGTCTCCCGTCGGTTCGACGCCCGCGCACGACTCCACCAAGTCGTTCGCCGCCCGCACCGAGTGATTGGAGCGAGGGATGGACTGGTTATTACGTCGGCATGGATGTAAGTAGAACCGCGACGGCTCGCACGCCGTGTCCGCTGGCAACGACAGCCGACTTACATCTATGCCGACGTAATATGTCAGCTAAGAACGACAAGTGATCGCCCGAATTTTGGGCGCCCGCCGACTTCATCTGTTATTATGATTTCCGGTTGCGACGCCGAAGGAGGCTCCCTGTACAGACTGCCGTCTCGTCGCCCAACCAGAAACTGCATCCGTCGCCCTGCGGCTTTCAGTGACGGCGACCAACGTCGACGACTTCTTTACGCGGAATCCGCGGCCGGGGCGGACGAACGTGCCGCTAAGGCAGGCGAAGGTGCAGACGATTTCGCTGGCGGCGGCGGAGGCGTCGCGGCCGATCGTTACGGTGGGGACGGCGGCGGTTGCCGCCGGGCAGAGTCTCGCCTTGCCGATTTCCGTGACCGTGCCGACCGGCGACGAGTTTTTCGTCTTCATCAGCGGCGTACCGGCCACCGTCGAATTGACCACCGGCGGCAGGCGGTAAGAGCAGCCGAGACGGCCAATGGTGCTTACTTTACAATTTCGGTGGGCCGCGTCGGTTCGGCATGGTTTTTGCGCCGTTGAAGGGGACTTCATTTGGGAGTCTTCGCATCATGGCGCGATCGGAACCGAATTCCCCGGAGGCCGCCGAGCTTTCT
>JBOFFD010001341.1:0-3209 GCA_051648425.1 Planctomycetia bacterium | reverse complement strand
CACCCCGGCTAAAAGAGTTCTTGCCGATGTCGTTGGGACGGGCTGGAACCGATCGAACGAAAAAACTCTACGTGTGCAGTTCGACCAGATCGCGTTCGTTTAGAACGTGGTCCGGGCCGACGGTCTGCGGGTCGGGTTTGCCGTCGCCCCACACCTTGGCGAACTTGAGCTGGCCCGGCAGGTCGCGGTGGATTTTGCCCGCCAAGTCTTCGACCGTCGCCCCTTCCGGCAGCGCGTACGGGTCGACGTAGTCGGCCTTTTTTCCCGGCGGCTTGGTGTAGGCGCGAATGAGCCGCAGCATCTTATAGATGCGGTCGCGCAGCCCTTCGACCGACGCCGGGTCGTCGAACTCGACCTTCACCACCTCGAACGGCGTGTCGTTCATTTCGCGGAAGAACGCCAGTCGGTCGTCGGCGTCGGGGTCGGCCCCGCGAGTAACGACAAGCAACGTCCGCACATGGACGACGCTTAGGTTTTCCTCGTCGAAGCCACTTTTCACGTCGAGCAGCGTCTTGCGGTCGGCAAGTTGTTTGACCACGGCCTGGGTCTCATCGGGGGCGTCGTCGGACGAACCGTCGAAGCAGAGCACGACGGCGTCGGCCGAGGCGGCCATACCGGTGAGATAGCTTTCGATGATGGAATCGGTGACGGGCGGGGTGTCGACCAGTTGCAGTTTGACGTCGTTCCACGGCATCATGCCGGGGGCCGGTTCGCGAGTGGTGAACGGATAGGGCGCGACCTCCGGCTTGGCGTTGGTCAGCTCGGCCAGCAGCCGACTCTTGCCGGCGTTCGGCGCTCCGACGACGGCCACCGTCGCCGCCCCCTGCCGGGGAATCTTGTAGCTTTTGACCCCCTTCTTCGGGGCCTTCTTTTCCTCCGCAAGCTCCTCGCGGTTTTCCTTCATCCGCGTCTTAAGTTCGGCTTGCAGCTTTTCCGTCCCCTTGTGCTTGGGGATCAAGAGGAACATCTTTTCGAGGCATTCGCCGCGCTCGGCGGTGGTCTGCGCCCGGCGGTATTCCTCCTCGGCTTTGAGATACGGCGGGGGCAGGTTGGCCGGCATGAAACAGTCGCTCCTTCAGGGACGTTGGCGGTCTCGACCCGTTGACCTACGTTAGAGGTTCCGGTGGCCCGTCCAATGATCGGCCGGCGCCTCGGGACGTTTTGGGGGAGCATACGGGAATGGCAAGCGGGTCCGACGTCTACAACGCCAAAGGCAGTCTCGCCGTCCGTGGCGGCGCGTACACGATCTACAAGCTCGACGCTCTGGTCAAAGCGGGGGTCGACGTCGCCCGGCTGCCGTTCAGCCTGCGGGTTCTCTTGGAAAACGCCCTGCGCAACTGCGACGGCCGGCTCGTCACCAAGGAAAACGTCGACTCGCTGGCCCACTGGAAGGCCACCGGCGGCGACCTCGTCGAAATCCCGTTCATGCCCGCCCGCGTCGTGCTGCAAGACTTCACCGGCGTTCCCGCCATCGTCGACCTGGCCGCCATGCGCTCCGCCACCGCCCGCATCGGCGGCGACGCCAAGCGCATCAACCCCATCGTCCCCGTCGACTTGGTCGTCGACCACTCGGTGCAGGTCGACTACTTCGGCCAAGGCAACGCCCTCGACCTGAACGTGCAGATCGAATTCCAGCGCAACCGCGAACGGTACGAATTCCTCCGCTGGGGCCAGAAAGCGTTCGAGAACCTGCGCATCGTGCCGCCGTCGACCGGCATCGTCCACCAGGTCAACCTCGAGTATCTCGCCAAGGTCGTCTTCACCGCCATGAAGGACGGCGAAAACGTCGCCTACCCGGACACGCTCGTCGGCACCGACAGCCACACCACCATGATTAACGCGCTGGGCGTTTTGGGCTGGGGCGTCGGCGGGATTGAAGCCGAGGCCGTCATGCTCGGCCAGCCGATCTACATGCTGATTCCCGAAGTCGTCGGCTTCAAGATGATCGGCAAGCTGCCCGAAGGGGCCACCGCCACCGACCTCGTCCTCACCGTGACGGAAATGCTGCGGAAGAAGGGCGTCGTCGGCAAGTTCGTCGAGTTCTACGGCTCGGGGCTGTCGCAGATGACCCTGGCCGACCGCGCCACCATCGCCAACATGGCCCCCGAATACGGCGCCACGATGGGCTTCTTCCCCGTCGACGACGAAACGCTTCGCTATCTGCGCCGCACCGGCCGAGATGAAGCCGTTGTCGAGCTGGTCGAAGCGTACAGCAAGGCCCAACACCTCTACCGCACCGATGACACCCCCGACCCGCAGTTCACCGACACGCTGGAACTCGACCTGCGCACGGTCGTCCCCAGCCTGGCCGGCCCGAAACGGCCGCAGGACCGCGTCTCGCTCGACGCCATGAAGACGGTCTTCGAGCAGGCGCTCACGGCCCCGGTCGAAAAGCGCGGCTTCGGCCTCGCCCCCGCGTCGGTGACCCAAACCACCAACTTCGACGCCGCGGGCACGACCGTGCCGATCGGTCACGGCGCCGTCGTCATCGCCGCCATCACCAGTTGCACCAACACCAGCAATCCGTCGGTGATGGTCGCCGCCGGCCTGGTCGCCAAGAAAGCCCACGCCCGCGGCCTGAAAGTGAAGCCGTGGGTGAAGACCAGCCTGGCCCCCGGCTCGCGCGTCGTCACCAGCTACCTTGATTCCGCCGGTCTATCCGAACCGCTCGACGCGCTCGGCTTCCAGACCGTCGGCTACGGCTGCACCACGTGCATCGGCAACAGCGGCCCGCTGCCCGACGCCGTCACCGCCAGCATCAACCAAGGCAACTTGGTGGCGGCCGCCGTCCTTTCGGGCAACCGCAACTTCGAGGGCCGCGTCCACCCCAGCGTCAAGGCGAACTACCTCGCCTCGCCGCCCTTGGTCGTGGCGTACGCGCTGGCCGGCAGCGTCGACGTCGATCTGCAGAAAGACCCGCTGGGCGTCGACCAACAAGGGAAGCCGGTCTACCTGAAAGACGTTTGGCCGACCGACAAGGAAGTGGCCGAGGTCGTCGAGGCGAACGTGCGGCCGGAAATGTTCCGCGACCGCTACGGCAACGTCATGGCCGGCAACGCCGATTGGAACGCCATCCCCGCCAGTTCCGACCAGTTGTACGCCTGGAACGAGAAGAGCACGTACATTCAGGAACCGCCGTTCTTCCAGAACCTCAGCCCCGAACCGACGCCCCCCGGCGACGTCGTCGGCGCGCGGGTGCTGCTGAAGGT
>JBOFFD010001340.1:0-4720 GCA_051648425.1 Planctomycetia bacterium | reverse complement strand
TCGGTCGCCAGGATGCCGACGCCGATCGTGATGATGAGGAAGGCCGTCACCACGGCAATCGTGTTGAATAACGGTTCAGGGGTGGTCGCGTTCATGAATCCCTTCCGGGCCGACGTTCGTGGACCTTCCTGCATCGTTCCATCGGCGGTCAGGACGGGCGACTTGAGTTTTTCCGTTGGAAGTCGAGAGTGACGGGATGGGCGCCGAACGACCCGTCCGGTTGTGCCGGCGAAGCGGGCAGACGGAGGCGGCGTTCCGACGGACGGCGGCGTATCAGTGGCGGACCGCCCGCGTATACTGACGGTATGGCCGTGTAGTGCGGGCGTTGGTCGTGGATGGTTGCGGGAGGTTTCCGACGTGTCGACCGTCGTCGAAGGGGCGCTGGTTCCGCTGCACCAGCTTCGCGCCGGTCAGCGAAGTGATTTCTTCGCCCGACTGACCGAGGTAAGCAATGGAACCACCAAGACCGGACAACCGTTCCTCCGCGTCAAATTCGGCGATCGGCAGCGCACCGCCGGCTGCCCGGTCTGGAGCGACTCGCCCCATTTCAAGTCGTTCCGCGACGACTGGAAGGTGGGCCAGTTTTTCAAACTGCGGGCACAGTACGACGAAGGGCGATACGGCCCCGAACTGAAGCTCGAGCGACTGCGGCCGATCACCGACGATGAACCGGGTTTCGACGAAAAGTTGCTGGTGAAGGCCAGCCGGTTCGACGTCGACGAACTTTTCGAGGAATTGATCGAGGCGGCGGATTCAATCGAGGAACCAGCGCTGGCGGAACTCGTCCGGCGCATTCTTTACGATCGCCGCGACGAATTCGTCAAACACCCGGCGGCGGTGCAATTTCATCACGCCTTCCTCGGCGGCCTCTTGGAACACACCGCTTCGGTGCTGCGGAACGGCCTCTTTCTGGTCGAGCGCTACCGCGGCGCCTACCCGGAACTCGACCCGCCGCTCAACCGCGACCTGGTGGTGGCGGGCTGCATCTTACACGACGTCGGCAAGCTCAAGGAAATGGAACTGCGCGGCGACCAAGCGGCGTATACGCCGGAAGGGCATCTCGTCGGTCACATACTTCTCGGCCGCGACATGATCCGCGACACCGCCCGCGAAATCCCCGACTTCCCGCAGGAACTGCTGCTCTATCTCGACCACATCGTCATTTCGCATCACGACAAGGCGGAATACGGCTCGCCGAAGCCGCCGTCGTTTCCCGAGGCACTGCTGGTGCATTTCGCGGATGACGTCGACGCGAAGATGAACATCTTCGTCAACATCATCAACAACTACACCGGCGACGAAGTGTTCACCGATAAACAAAACGTGCTGCGCACCGCGCTTCTTAAACGGCGGACCGTGTAGCGGCGAAAGTCACTTCTTGGTTTCCGTCGGTTTGAAGGCGAAGCGCTCGGCCGACCGCCAGTAGCGCGAGAAGCGGCGCAGGTCGAAGTCGTCGTTCGGCAGGGGGACGAACGGTTCCGGTTCGACGATTTCCACCGGTAATACGGTCGCGATCTTGCGTCGCCATCGTTCGTTGCGCGGATCGGGACTCGCCGCGGCGACGACGCGGCGGCAGTCGAACCGCTCGGCGGCTTGAATCACTTCTTCGGCGACGTTTCCGCGACGTATCACCGTCGGAAGTTCCAGCACGCACTCGTACAGAAACTGAATTCGTTTGAGTGAGATTTTCTCTTCGGTGATCCATTCTTCGTCGAAGACGTAAACCGCGGGCCGGTCGGGATGGCGGCGAAACACGGGGCTTCGTGGATTCAGATCGTCGTCGTGCAACCAGATCAGAACGTCGTTCACCGGCGGCCTCGACTTCCCCGGTCGGAAGCGTCGGTCGGTTTGTTCGGGAACAACTGGATTTCCAGCGCTTCGTAAGAGGCGTCGAACGGGCAGCGGTCGCGGGCGGGGCAGTCGCGGCAGTAGACGCCGTCGGTGTAGCGTTCGAGATTGTCGCGGTTGAAGAAGTACGGTTTCGTGCTGAAGACGCCGGCCACCCATTGCCAGGAAAGGTTGTTGCTGGACGGATCACCGTCCAAGAGGTGTGTAAGAAACCACCGTGCGCCGACCTTCCATCGGATCCGCCGCCAGTGGACGAGGTAGGCCGCCGTCCACATTCGGGCGTGGTTGTGTAAGTAGCCGGTCGTGTGCAATTCGGCGACGAAGGCGTCGATGCAGGCCAGGTCGGTCGCCCCGGCCGCGACTTCGGCCGGCATTGAATCGGTGTAGTCGCGCGGCGTGAAACCGGTCGTCGATGTTTCACGGTCGTTCCAAACGCCGTCGCCGATTTCGGCATACACGCGGCGATAGTAGTCGCGCCAGGCCAACTCCGTGACGAGTCGATCGACCGCGGGCCGACCGCCGCCGGTGTGTAAGACGTGGTCGCGTACTTGCGCCAGGGTGACGACGCCGTGTCTTAGATACGGTGAGAGACGGGTGACGGCGCCGGCGAGATGGTTGCGGGTGCGGCCGTAGTCGTCGGGACGGACTCGATTCAGAACCGCCTCGGCTGCCCGCCGTCCTCCGACGATCGGCGACGGAGTTTCGGCCGACGCCGAGGGAAAGCGCGACCGCACATAAGACGAAAGGTCCGCACGGTCGGCGAAGTCTCGGCGAAGGTCGTCGTTCACGACGGCTTCCGATCGCATGCCGGAGGTGTCACACATCCGGTCTTACGGCAGGCGTCGCTGCAATACCGAACTTGATCCCAGTAGGTTTCCCAACGCTTCCGCCAGGTGAACGGTCGGCCGCAGGAAACGCACGTCTTCGTCGGAAGATCTTGTTTATCGACGCCACGCACGTTCCACCTCCGTTGGCGAGGGAATGTAGTACGGCGGGCGGCGGCGGCAAATGGGCGTGTGTTACAGCGTCGCGGCGATCTCGGCGACGGTGGGTCGGGCGGCAGCGGCGGCCGCTTCGTCGCTTCGGGTTCGGCAGGTGATTTCGACGCCGCCTTCCCACTGACGGGCGTCGGCGGCGATGGTCCAAACGGCGAAGACGCAGGCGCTTTGATGCACCATTTCAAAGCCGCCTTCGGACTGGCTGACGCTTTGCACCGGGAAGGCGAGGATTTCGCCGGCGTGCGACAGCCGGAGGTGGACGTCGAGGCCGAGCCATTCGTCGACGAGGCCGAGTTCGCGGGCGTCGGCGGGCAGGCGCTGCTGCGAGTCCAATCGGCCGAGTCGGCGCTTGGCGGCGTCGTAGTAGTAGCGGTCGTCGGCGCCGGCCGCCATCGCGGCGAAATTCATTTCGACGGCGAAACAGACCGGCTCGTTCAGTCGTAAGTTGGTCATGCGGTAAGACACCCGCAGTTTGCCACTGCCCGCGGCGGCGGCGATCGTCTTGGAGACGTCGACGACGCCGCCGGCGACCGCGCCCCGGCGGTGTAAGACGACCGATGCTTCCGCGGGGGCGGCGTCGGTCTTTTCGACGGCGTAGTCGCCGGAAACGAAGTCGCCGATCTCGGCGACGCCGCGATGAACCTTCGCGCGGTCGAAGTCGGCGGGAAGGAAGTGGTCGACGAAGGTTTTGCGTTCATAGTCGTCGTACTGAAGAAGGTCGCTCAGCCCTTCCTGTTTGAAAACGGCGCGGTCGTGGATGTCGCCGAATTTGCCTGATTCGCCGCCGCGGCGGACGCGCTCGTGGTAGTCTTCGGGGCGGCGCGACAATGAAGCGCCCAGATTGACGGCGGCGCCGCGAACGTCAAGCTCGTACAGGTGGCCGCCGCCGTGCGGTTTGACGAAGAGGGCGAGGCGGTCGGAATTCAGACGCACCTCCGGTCGGCCGTCTAAGTTCCAGTCGGAAACCTGCACTTCGGCGAAAACGGCGCGGTCGCCGCGCTCGAAGGCGAGCAGCTCGTTTTCGGCTTCGATCAGATGTTGAAAGACGGCGTTGCGCAGGAACGGGAGGTACAGGCCGCCGAAGGCGCCGTGCCAGTAGCTGCAGTTGCACTGGCCGCGGTAGAGGTCGCGGCGGGCTTCGTCGACGCGCTCGTCGCCGAGCGCGTTGGGGTATTCGTTGGTGACGCGCTCCAACTGCTGACTGACCTGCATCATGCGAGCGTACATTTCGGCGGTTTCAGGGTACTTGTATTTGAAGTTCCGCCAGAAGCCGCCTTTAAGGAACTCGCGGACGCCGGCCAGCGACGGATCGTTCTCGGTCCGCTTCCAATGTTTTTTGTAGTCGATCAGTCGGTTGCTCGGCAGCGCCCATTCGGTCATTTCGCGGTAGCTGCAGTCCGAAAGATAGATGTTGCCCACCGGTGGCAGGCTGTCCAGAATTTCACTGGGCGTGCAGACGTCGATCCAATCGCTGTTGGCGCGGAGGGCGTCTAAGAAACGGTAGATCCAGCCGTCGGTGTAGACGTGTTTCTTGGTTTCGGGCCAGGCGCCGAACTTTTCACCGTCGTCGGCGAAGACTACCACCGCGTTCGGATGTTTTTCATGCACGTCGCGCAGGTATTTGATGCTGGCGTCGACTTCCTGGAACGGCATGGTGTAGCGCATCGGCTCGCTGCCGGGAAAGACGCGCAGCACTCGGCCTTCGTCTTCAGTCGTCCAGTAACCTAAGAGTTGATCGTCGGCGAGGCCGGCCTTGCGGAAGTGATAGTCGTCGAGGATGGTGTACTCGACGCCGGCGGCGACGAGGTCGGCGGCGAGGTTTTGCTCCCACACGCGCTCGGCCAGCCACATGCCCCGCACGCGCACGCCGAAAA
>JBOFFD010001339.1:0-4105 GCA_051648425.1 Planctomycetia bacterium | reverse complement strand
CCGACGGCGCCCTGCGTTTCCGGTCCGCGGCGTCGGGCGCCGTGCTTTGCCTCGCCTTCGCGCCGGACGGCCGACGGCTCACCGTCGGCGACGACCAAGGTCTGGTCGCCCTGCATCCGACCGCCGGCGGCGAACCGACGATCCTTCGCGGCCACACCCTTCCCGTCCGCGCCGTCGCCTTCACCCCCGACGGCCGAACGCTCGCCTCCACCGCCGAAGACATGACCGTCCGTTTCTGGAACGTCGACACCGGCGTCGAGCTGCTGAAGATCGCCGACCTGCCGACCTACGCCCACACCCTCGCGTTCAGACCCGACGGCCAATGGTTGGCCGCCCCCCTGCACAACGGCGAAGTCCGCCTCTGGTACGCACCGCGCGACGAGTAAAGTTTTTCGGATTTTTCCGTCCGCTCCGTCGAGAGAGCGTGCCTTGAGGTTGGAGCAACCGTCGCCGTCCACCGCCGTCGCGGCGCGAAACGGCGGCACCGCCGATCCTCAAGGAGTTCTCGACATGACTCGTTCCCGCCTCGACGCCGACCGCCGAAAACCGGCCGTCCGATCTCCGTTCTTCATCGAAACCTTGGAAGACCGTTCCGTGCCGGCGGTCGGCCTGCTCGACCCCACCTTCAGCGGCGACGGCAAAACCGTCACGTCGCTCGTCGCCCGTTCCGACGAAGCCCGCGCCGTCGCGGTGCAGGCCGACGGAAAGATCGTCGCCGTCGGCAAGGCGTTCAACGGTACGCACAACGACTTCGCGGTCGCGCGGTACAACGTCGACGGTTCGCTCGACACGACGTTCAGCGGCGATGGGAAGTTGACGATCGATTTCGGCGGCGGCCAGGATATCGCCGAGGACGTTTTGATTCAGCCGGACGGCAAAATCATCGTCGTCGGCCACGGTCCGTTGGCCGGCAACGAATCGTTCGTCGCCTACCGCTTCAACAGCGACGGATCGGCCGATACCTATGGCTTCAACGGACGGGCCTTGTCCAGCGGCGGCCAAGCCTTCGGAGCCGCGCTCGACGGATCGGGGAATCTCGTCGTCGTCGGAACCACCAGCGCGGCCGATCAAAACGTCCGCGTGCTGCGTTTCAGCCCGCAGGGCTTTCTCGATACGACCTTCGGCACCGGCGGCATCCGCGACTTCACCTCGGCGGCGGGCGACGACGTCGGCTTCGACGTCGCGATCGATTCGTCGAACCGCATCGTCGTGGCGGGCGTCCGCGCCGTCGACTACGGCATCCTCGGCGTCTCGAACGACGTCTTCCTCGCCCGCCTGAATACGAACGGGACGACCGACGCCACGTTCGCCACGGGGGGAATCTTCAACGCCAACACCAGTTTGAGCGACGACCGACTGCTGAAAGTTCAGATCGACGGCGCCGGCCGGATCGTCGCCGGCGGCGCGTTGGACGGCGCGTTGGCGGCCTTCCGGTTTACGGCCGGCGGCGCCTTGGATACGTCGTTCAACGGCACGGGCGCCGTCGCCACGACGGTGAACCCCGACGACGGCGGCCTGGGAATGGCCGTCGACACGCTCGGCCAAATCTATCTGGTCAGCGATATAAACTCGAGCGGTCAGCAGTCGTTCTCGGCGACGCGGATCAGTCCGAACGGCGCCGTCGACTCGACGTTCGGCGTCGGCGGAACGCTGCGGATCGACTTCGGGACGACGCAGGAAGCCGGTTTCGCCGGCGCGTTGGCCCCGGACGGCAGCCTCGTCGTCGCCGGATTCGTCGACGACGCCGACGAAGACTTCGCGGTCGCCCGCATCGACCTCAGGCCGCCGGTCGTCGCGTCGTCGACGTCGTCGACGCCCTCTACGACGGCGGCCGGCATCGATTTCACCGTCGTGTTCAGCGAAGCGGTGGGCGGCGTCGGCGTAAGCGATTTCCGCCTCACCACGTCCGGCTTGACCGGGGCGGCGATCACCAACGTCGTTGGTTCCGGTACGACCTACACCGTGACGGTGGCGACGGGGACCGGCGTCGGCACGATCCGCCTGGACGTGGAGGACGACGACACCATCGCCGACCTCGCCGGCTACAAACTCGGCGACGTCGGCTTCGGCAACGGCTCGTTCACCGGCGGCGCCACGCTGAGCGTCAACAGGCCGCCGCCGGACCTTGCCGCGCCGACCGTCGCCTCGTCCGCGCCGGTTACGACTTCGACCGCCGACGCCAGCATCAATTTCACCGTGACCTTCGGCGAGCCGGTCGTCGGCGTCGACCCGAGCGACTTCAGCCTGACCGCCACCGGCGTGACCGGAGCGGCGATCACCGCCGTCAACGGTTCCGGTTCGACGTACACCGTGACGGTGACGACCGGCTCGGGCGTCGGCACGCTCCGGCTCAACGTCGAGGACGACGACACGATCGCCGACCTCGCCGGCAACAAGTTGGGCGGCGTCGGCGCCGGCAACGGCGCGTTCACCGGCGGCGGCGTCCTGAGCGTGAATCGGCCGTCGGTCAATCCTACGCCGATTCCGACGCCGATTCCGACCCCCGTCAACACGGCCCCGCGGTTCGTTTCGGGGCGACCGAGCCTGCGCGGCGTCACCGGACGGAACGGCGTTCTCGCGCGGTCGCTGCTCGTCGGCGCCCGCGACGCCGAACAGACGACGTTGGGCGCCGCGATCGTGGGACTGAGCAATTCGGGCCGCGGCGCGTGGCAATACCGGTCTGTCGGTACGCGCTGGGTGGCCGTCACGGGTCGGCTGTCGACGCGCCGCGCGCTGCTTCTGCCGTCGACGGGCCGACTGCGGTTCGTTCCAAGCGCCGGCACCACGCCTGGCCGGCTTCAAGTCAAACTGAAGGCGTGGGATGGAACGGTATCGTTCACTGGCGGTACCACGGTCCGAATTCCGATCGGCGGAGCGGCGTTTTCCAGTACGCTGAGTTCGTCGGCCTTCAGCGCCGCGACCCGAACGGTGACCGCCACGCTGGCCCGGTCGGCCGACGCCGCGTCGTCGACAAAGCCGGTCGGTCTTTCGGCGACGCTGATCGACGCCGTCTTGGCGAGCGACGCCGTCGGCGCCCGCCGCCGGTCCTGATTACCCGCCGCACTTGCCGGTCGATTCGGCCGCCGACCACGCCGTCAAGCGTCGCGGCGGCGGCCCCTCGTTCGCTTCGCGCGGGCGGTCGAGTTCATATTCTTGAAAAAACTTGAAACTCTTTTCGTCCCGGCGGGTTTAGAATGACAGCGGCCCGTGTGCGCGGCGAGGGGTCGCGCGCGTCTTGTTCCGTTTTCTCAAGATCGGTGCATGGCGAACAGCTTTCAATACACCGCCCGCGGCAAAGGGGGCGCCGAGGTCCGCGGCGTCATCGCTGCTTCCAGCGCGGCCGACGCGATTCGGCTGCTGCGCGGCCAGGCGCTTTTTCCGCTGAAGGTGCAGCCCGCCGTCGCCGCCCCCTGGCGGCCGTTCGGCGAGCCGACGGTTCCCGCCCGCGTCCTCGCCAAGTTCTACTCGCAGATGGGCGACCTCTTAAAAGCCGGCGTCCCCTTGGTGCGGACGCTCGAAATCCTGACCCGGCAGTCGTCGTCGCCCCGGCTTTCCACCATCTTGGCCGACGTCCGCCAGCGCGTCACCGACGGTTCGACCATCGGCGACGCGATGGCCGTCCATGAAAACGTCTTCGGCGAACTGCCGGTCAACATGGTGCGGGCGGGTCAGGAAGGCGGCTTCCTGGAGGACGTGTTCAAGCGCGTCGGCGTCTTCACCGAACGGCAGGAAGACCTGAAGGGCCGGGTGGTCGGCGCCTTGGCGTATCCGGTGCTGCTCGGCCTCATCGGGTCGATGGTGCTGGTGCTGCTGGTGGTGTTCGCGGTGCCGAAGTTCGCCCGCATCTTCGACCGCCTGCGCGACCGCGGCGAACTGCCCGTGGCCACGCAGGTTCTGCTTGAAACCAGCCAGTTCCTGCAGACCTACGGCGTGCTGGTGGTGGCGGCGGGCGTGGGTGGGGCGGTCTGGCTGCGGCGGTACGCGGCGACCCCGAACGGCCGACGGATGATCGACACCCTCAAACTGAAGACGCCGGTGTTCGGCCCGGTCTTCCGCGACCTGGCCATCACGCGCTTCAACCGGGTGCTTGGCACGCTGCGGAAGA
>JBOFFD010001338.1:0-9525 GCA_051648425.1 Planctomycetia bacterium | reverse complement strand
CCTTGCCGCCGGAGGCGACGGTCCGTCCGTCGGGCGAAAAAGCGACCGCGTAAACCGTGGCCCCGTGGTTTTGCAACACGCCGAGCGCCGCGCCGTCGACGGCGTTCCACAGGCGGACCGTGCCGTCGCGGGCGCCGCTGACCAGCCGGGCGCCGTCGGGACTGTAGGCGACGCCGCGGACGTGGTGGTCGTGGCCGCGGCAGACCGCCAAGCAGACGCTGGTCTTGCGGTCCCAGATTCGAACCGTCCCGTCGAAGCTGCAAGAGGCCAGCCGGTCGCCGGCGGGCGAGAAGGCCACCGCCGTCACCAACGACTCGTGGCCGACCAGCCGCCCGATTTCCGCCCCCGCGCCGTCGATGTTCCACAGGCGGACTTCATGGTCGTCGCCGGCGGTGGCCAGAGTTTCGCCGTCGGGCGGGAAGGCGGCGCCCCAGGCTTCATAAGGACGGTGGCCTGGCAGCGCGGCGACTGGGGCGTCGAACGGCCGCCACCCCAGAACGGTCCCGCCGCCGCAGGCGACTGCCAGTTCGCGGCCGTCGGGCGAGAAATCAATCGAAACGACGTCGTCGGTCAGTTCGAGCGCCGGGGCCTCCGGCTTGCCGGATTCGACATTCCACAGCGAGAGTCTTCGGTTCGGACGAAGGTCGCCGTGCCCCGGAACCTCGGCCGTGCCGACGGCGAGATACCGGCCGTCGGGTGAAAACGCCGGGAGCGCCGCGTCGCCGCCGAGGTCGTCGAACGTGTGCAGCACCCGGCCGTCGGCCGCGTCGCAAAGCCGAACTTTGCCGTCGATGCTGCCGGTCGCCAGCCGGCTGCCGTCCGGCGAAAACTGAAGACCGAAGATCGTGTGATGGTGCAGCGCCGCCTTCCAAAGCAGCCGGCCGTCGTCGACGTTCCACATTTCGACGTGGAACGCCTCTTGTCCGATGCTGATCGGCCAATCGGCGTAGGCGACGGCCAGCCGTCGGCCGTCCTGCGAGAATCGCAGCGTCGAGAAACTGATCGACCCGTAGGACTGCAACCGCCGCTCGCCGGTCGAGTTCCTAATCCGCAGTTCGCACCGCTCGGTGGGGCCGTCCGCCCCGCCGCGCTCGCCGCCGCAGTAGGCCAAGCAGTCGCCGGCCGTCGTCGTCGCGGCGTCGCGCCAAGCATCGAGCGGGCAGGCGAATTCCCAGCGGCCCCCGGTGCGAAGGTCGAGAACGCCCAGGAAATCGAGGGCCGGCCGTGGGCCTTTCGGATCGGTCGGCGGCGCGATCCCGTAAGTAGCGAAATCGCCGGCGCGGCTGTAGAACTCGGAAATCGGTCGGCCGGCGGCGATCGTCGGCGACAGCGCGACGACCCCCGTCGCCGGGTCGACCGCGACGAGGTGGGCGCGGCCGTCGTCCATTTTCCACCAGCAGGCCAATCGACGGCCGTCGTCGACGTAACCCAGTCCATGAACATGCTTGGTCGGCTGGAAGACCAACCGGCAGTGCCGCCGCGCCTGGTCTCGCAGATAGTACCACTCGAAGCCGCGAAGGTCGGCCTCGTCGGGCGCGGCCCGCATCTCGGCGACAATCGGCCATTGCTTGGGCGAGGTCTTCCCCAGCCACTGCTCGGCCGACTGTGCGACGCGGCGGGCGTAGCCGATCCGGCGGGCCGCTTCGTCCTTCGCCGTCGAAGCGGACCGCCGGCCGTCGGGCGCGTCGCTTCGGCGGTCGTCGAAGCGAAGGGCGAGCAGGGTCGTCGACAAGAGGACGATTCCCAAGACACCGACGGCGAAGGTGGAAATCGTCACCGGCCGCCGCAAGCGCCGGGCGGTCGCCGAGTGCCGAAACGACGGACGGGCGGCGGTCGGCTCGCCGGCCAGCACCCGGCGCAGGTCGTCGGCCAAGAGTGCGGCCGAGGCGTACCGCCGTAGCGAGTCTTTTTCAAGGCATTTCAGGCAGATGGCTTCCAAATCGCGGGAGACGTCGCGGCGGACCCCGCGCAGCGACGGCGGCGGGGCGTCGGCCGCCAGCCGCAGCGTTTCCGTCGACGTGGCGCCGCGAAACGGCGGCGCGCCGGTCAGCAGTTCGTACAGCAGGACGCCCAACGAATAGACGTCGGCCGCCGGGCCGACGACGCCGTCCGCCCGCGCCTGTTCCGGCGCCATGTACGCGGGCGTTCCCAGAATCAGGTTGGATTTCGTCAAGAACCTCTCGTCGTCGGCGGCGCGGTCGCAGAGGAATCGCGCCAATCCGAAGTCGATGATTTTCAAGTGCGGCGCTTCGTCCGCCGGGCCGGCCAACAGCACATTCGACGGCTTCAAATCCCGGTGCAGGACGCCCATGGCGTGGGCGTGCTGGACGGCGTCGGCCAGGTCGGCCGTCAGAGCGACGGCGGTCGCCGTTGGCGTCGGGGCGGCGCGGCGCTTCAGCCAGTCGGCCAACGACCCGCCTTCGCAGTAGGCCGTCACCATGTAGCAGACGACGCCGGCTTCGCCCGAATCGTACACGGCGGCGACGTGGGGGTGGTCGAGCCGCGCCGCCGCCCGGATTTCCCGTAGGAACCGCTGATTGAGATCGGCGGTGAACAAGACGTCGGTGCGCGGAATCTTCAGCGCCACCCACCGTCGGAGCAGCACGTCTTCGGCCAGATAGACGACCCCGAAGCCGCCGGCGCCGAGCAGACTTTCCACGCGATACCGGCCGACGCTGAACGGAGACGGTTCGACGGCTTCGGTGCGAAACCGTCGGTCGCGCTCGAGCCGTTCGAGGCATGCGGCGGCACGGAGCAGGCGATCGTCGGGCGGTACTTCCAGGAAGGTCGACGGATCGAGCAGCCCGCCCGACGCCACCGCCGCGTCGATGTTGGCCAGACGCTCGGCGAAGACATCCGGTTCGTCGTCGAACTCCGCCTCATCCTCCGTCATTCGTCGACTCCAGCAGTGCTTGCAGCCGTTCGACCGCCCGGCTCCAGATTTTGCGGGCGGCTTCGGCCGAGCGGTCGATCCGTCGGCCGATCTCGGCGAACTCCAGCCGCTCGTAGTTTCGCCACTGCAGCACCCGGCGGTAATGTTCGGGAAGCGACGCAAGCGCCTGCGTTAGGGCGGCGTCCTGGTCGCGCGCCGTCGCCGCAGCGCTGGGGGTTTCGCCGTCGGCGGGTAAGCCGTCGCGCACCTGGTTCGCCGAGTCGTCGAGGGCGATTTCGCGGTCGACCTGCCGTTTGGCGGCGACCCGCCAATAGCGCACGATGTTCGCGATGTTGTGCAGCAGCATGACCCGCAGCCAGGCCAGCAGCTCGGCTTCGCTCGTCCCCTCGAACCGGCCCAAACCCCGGTCGGCCTCTAAAAACGTCTCTTGCACGACATCCGACGCCCCCACCTTGGCGCGCAGGTCGGCCGGCATCTCTTGATTGGCGATCAAGAGAAGGTACGGGCGACAGTTTTCCAGCAGCCGACCACCGGCTTCCCGCGATCCTTGGCGGGCGGCCTTCAGTTCCCTCGCTAGCGCGTCGGCGTCGAGACCCTTGACCACACGGACCCCCAGGCACGCCGCCAGACGGAAGCGGACGCGCGAATCGGATGGACTTTTTGCACGCCGTCCAGCTTACGGCAACGTTGACAAGGCTTACAGTCTATTGAGCTGTTCATCATCGCCTTCGGAAGGAGGCCGGGGGCGTCAATGCTTCCGTCGGCCGGCCAAGCGGCCGCTAGGTCGCGCGCCGGCGGCCGAACGCGCGATTCAGTCGTCGCGCGGGGCGCGCCAGAGGCGGATTTCGCCGTCGTGCAGGGGGGCGGCCAACCGTTGGCCGTCGGGTGAGAACGCCAGGGTGTGGGCGAATTCCGGAATGTCGTCGAACTTGAGCACTTCAATGCCGATTTCGACGTTCCAGAATCGAACGGTTTTGTCTTTGGAACAGGAGACGAGCGTTCGGCCGTCGGGGGTGAAGACGACGGCGCGGACGGAATGGGTGTGGCCGCTGAGGATCACCGGTTGGCCGCTGGCGGTCGGATACAGGGCGACCAGCCCTTGGTCGTCGCCGACGGCCAGCCGCCGGCCGTCCGGCGCGAAGGCGAGGCAGAGCACGCGGCCCTCCGCCGTGAACTGCGAGCGCGGAGAGCCGTCGGCGGCGTCGAAAAAACGGACGTCGCCGGACCGGCCGGCGGCGGCGGCGACGGTCCGTCCGTCGGGCGAAAAAGCGACCGGGTGGACCTCGCCGTC
Source organism: Planctomycetia bacterium (assembly GCA_051648425.1). Classification (GTDB taxonomy): domain Bacteria; phylum Planctomycetota; class Planctomycetia; order Kolteriales; family Kolteriaceae; genus JBOFFD01. The sequence continues at coordinate 5,341 of JBOFFD010001338.1, read as the reverse complement.
GAAGCGCTGCAAAACGCCGATCTCCTTGCCGTCGGCGGCGTTCCAGAGACGGACCGTGCCGTCGCGCGAGCCGCTGACCAACCGAGAGCCGTCGGGGCTGTAGGCGAGGCCCCAGACGTGGTGTTCGTGGCCGCGGCAGACCACCGCGCACTTCCTGGTCTTGGCGTCCCAGATTCGAAGCGTGTGGTCGAAGCTGCTCGACGCCAGGCAGTCGCCGGTCGGCGAAAAGACCACGACCGAAACCAACTCCTCATGGCCGACGAGTCGTCCGATTTCCTCTCCCGGCGCCAACCCGTCGCCGACGTTCCACAGCCGGACTTCGTGGTCGTCGCCGGAGGTGGCCAGGGTTTTGCCGTCCGGCGAGAAGGCGGCGCCCCAGGATTCATAAGGGCGGTGGCCGGCCAGCGAAGCGAAGGGGGGGTCGAACGGCCGCCACGCCAGAACGGTGTCGCCGCCGTAGGTCACGGCGAGTTCTTGGCCGTCGGGTGAGAAATCAATCGCATAGATACTACCGACCATTTCAATCGCCGGCGCCGCCGGCCGGCCGGTTTCCAAGTTCCACACCGAAAGCCGTTCGCTTTGGCGATCTTCGGTGTGTTCGGCAATGTTGGTCGTGCCGATGGCAAGGCGCCGCCCGTCGGGCGAAAACGCGGCGATCGTCGCGTCGCCGCCGACGTCGGCGAACGTGTGCAGAACCCGACCGTCGGCCGCGTCGCAAAGTTGAACCGTGCCGTCGATGCTGCTGGAGGCCAGTCGTCGGCCGTCCTCCGAAAACTGAAGGTGGCTGATCTTGTTTTGGTGCCGCGCGGCTTTCCAAAGCAGCCGCACGTCGTCGAAGTCCCAAAGTTCGATGTGAAAAGAGTCTTGGCCGATCCTGATCGGCCGATCTTCGTAGGCGACGGCCAACCGGCGGTCGTCCGGCGAGAAGCGCATGGCCGTGAACCGTTTCGCTGTAAACCTCTGGAAAATGTAGTTGTCGGTCGAACTCCTGATACGCAAGTTGCAACGCTCGGTGAAATCGTCCACCGGACTATTCTGCCACTGGCAGTAGGCCAACCGGTCGCCCGCCCCGGTTGGCGCGCCGCTCCAGGCTAGACGTGACAAGCGGAACTGCCAGCGGTCCCCGGTCTGAAGGTTGAGGACGCCCAGGACGGGAGGCAGCCGATGGCCGTCCGGGTCGACCTCCGGCTCGGCGTCGTACATCGCGAAGCGGCCGGCCCGTTGGTGGAGATTGGCAATCGGAAGGCCGGCGGCGATCGTCGGCGCCGGCGCGCCGGCCCCCGATTCCACATCCACCGCAGCCAATTGGACGCCGTTTTCGCCGTCCTTCCACCAGTAAGTCAGCCGACGACCGCCGTCGACGTAGCCTAGTCCACGAACAGGCTTGTCCGGCTTGACGACCAGTCGGCGATTCCGCCGCGCCTGGTCGCGGAGATAGTACCACTCGAAACCGTAGAGGTCGGCCTCTTTGGGCGAGGCTAGCAAATCGGAGGCGAGCGGCCAGTCTCGGGGAGGAAGCTTCCCCAGCCATTGGTCGGTCGACTTCACAAGGCGGCGGGCGTAGCCCCTCCGGCGATCGGTTTCGTACTTCGCCGCCTTCGACAGCGCCTCGTTTCCACGATCGGTGAATTGAAGGGCGAGGACGACCATCGACGCCAGGACGATCGCCCCGACCGCTACCGCGACCGCGACCGCGACGGTGGAAAAAGTCACCGGCCGGTACAAGCACCGTCCGGCGGCCGTGTGCCGAAACGATGGACGGGCGGCGGTCGGTTCGCCGGCAAGCACCCGACGCAGGTCTTCGGCCAAGAGCTTGGCCGAGGCGTACCGCCGTTCGGGGTCTTTTTCGAGGCATTTCAGGCAGACGGCTTCCAGTTCGTGGGAGATTTCGCGGCGGACCGCCCGCGGCGATTTCGGCGTTTCTTCGGCCGCCATCCGCAGCGTTTCCAGCGACGTGGCGCCGCGAAACGGCGGCGCGCCGGTCAGCAGTTCGTACAGCAGGACGCCCAGCGAATAAATGTCGGCCGCCTCCCCGACCACGCCGTCCGCCCGCGCCTGCTCCGGCGCCATGTAGGCGGGCGTTCCCAGAATCTCGTTCGCCTTGGTCAACGTACCGTCGTCGTCGGGCCGGCCGCTAAGGAATCGCGCCAGTCCGAAGTCGGCGATCTTCAGATGCGGCGCTTCGCCGGGCGGGCCGGCCAGCAGCACGTTCGCCGGCTTCAAGTCGCGGTGGAGGACGCCCATGTCGTGCGCGTGCTGGACGGCGTTGGCCAACTCGGCGGTCATGGCGACGGCGGTCGCCGTCGGCGTCGCTTCGGTGCGCTTCTCCAGCCATTGGGCCAGCGACCCCCCTTCGCAGTAGGCCGTCACCATGTAGCAGAGAGCGCCTTCTTCGCCCGAATCGTGCAGGGCCGCGACGTGGGGGTGGTCGAGCCGCGCCGCCGCTCTGATTTCTCGCAGGAACCGCTGTTTGAGCTCGGCGGTGAACAAAATGTCGGCGCGCGGAATCTTCAGCGCGACCCGCCGTCGCAGCAGCACGTCTTCGGCCAAATAGACCACGCCGAAGCCGCCGCCGCCAAGCCGCTGTTCCGCGCGATACCGGCCGATGCTGAACAGCGTCGGTTCGTCGACCGACGGTGCGACCTGTCTGGTCCGAGACTGCCGGTCGCGCTCCAGCCGTTCGAGGCAGGAAGCGGCGCGGCGCAGGCGGTCGTCGGATTGGAAGTCGCGGTAGATCGACGGATCGAGCAGTTCGCCCGACGCCACCGCCGCGTCGATGGCGGCCAGCCGCTCGGCGAAGACGGCCGGTTCGTCGCCGAATTCCGCCTCAGCCTCCATCGTTCGCCGCCTCCAACCATTCCTGCAACTGTTCGATCGCCCGGCTCCAGATGACGCGGGCGGCTTCGGTTGAGCGGTCGATCCGTCGGCCGATCTCGGCGAACTCCATCCGCTCGTAGTTGCGCCACCGCACCACGCGGCGGTACTGTTCGGGTAGCGACGCGAGAGCCTGCGCCAGGACGGGGTCCCCGTCGATCGCCGTCGCCTCGGCGCTGGGGGTTTCGCCGTCGGCCTCCAATCCGTCTCCCGCCGGGTTCGCCGAGTCGTCGAGAGAGAAGTCTTGGTCGGCCTGTCCCTTGGCGTCGATCCCCCAGTACCGGGCGACGTTCGCGATGGTCTGCCGCAGCATGACCCGCAGCCAAGCCAGCAGCTCGACTTCGGTCGTACCCTCGAACCGCTCCAGATCCCGGTCGGCCTCCGAAATCGTCATTTGCACGACGTCCGAGGCCACCACCTTGGCGCGCAAATCGACCGGCATCTCTCGACTGGCGATCAAGAGAAGGTACGGGCGACAGTATTCCAGCAGCCGACCGCCGGCTTCCCGCGATCCTTGGCGGGCGGCTTGCAGTTCCTTCGCCAGCGCGTCGGCGTCGAGACCATCGGCCACGCGAACCCCCAAGCGCGCCGCCGAACGGAAGCGGACGCGCGAATCGGAAAGATCTCTCGTGCTCCGTCAATCTACCTGAAGGCGGCACGCCTGGGCAACGTCGAACCCACATAAAATCATTCATTCATTGGTGCGACGCCATCCGCGGACGGCGGGTCGTCCAGCCGGACCCGTTGCAGCCGCAGGGCGTTGGCCAACACCGACACGGAGCTGAGGCTCATCGCCGCGCCCGCGATCATCGGGTCGAGCAGCCAGCCGGTCCAGGGGTAGAAGACGCCGGCCGCCACCGCGACCCCGACGCCGTTGTAGACGAAGGCGAAGAACAGGTTCTGTCGAACGTTGCGGCGAAAGGCGCGGCTCAGCCGGCGGGCGCGGGTTAGGCCGCGAAGATCGCCGTTCAAGAGGGTGACGTCGGCGGCCGCCACCGCGACGTCGGCCCCGGTTCCCATCGCCAGCCCGACGTCGGCGCGCGCCAGCGCGGGGGCGTCATTGATTCCGTCCCCCGCCATCGCCACCACCCGCCGCACGTACTGGTACCGTTCCACCGCCGCCGCCTTCTCTCCCGGCTTCAAGGGCGCCTCGAACATTTTGACGCCCACCGCGTCGGCGACCCGCCCGGTCGCGCGGACGTCGTCGCCCGACAGCACCACCACCTCGACGCCGTCGGCCTGCCAGGCGGCGACCACCTCGCGCGCCGTCGGCCGAACGGTGTCGCCCGCCGCCAGCCAGCCGATCGGTTTGCCGTCGGCCGCCACCCACAACATGGTTCGGCCCGCCCGCCGTTCCTCGTCGGCCGCCGACCCCACCGAATCACCGGCGGCGGCGTCGAGTCCGCCCGGCCGAATCCCTTCCTCTTCCAGCAACCCCGCGTTGCCGACCGCCACCCGCCTCCCGTCAACCCTGCCGCGCACGCCGCCGCCGACCACGGTTTCCACGTCGGTCGCCTTCGGCAGTTCCAGGCCGCGCGACCCCGCCGCCGCCACCACCGCCGCCGCCAACGGGTGCTCGCTCGCCCGCTCCAAGGCGCCGGCCCACCGCAGCAGTTTTTCTTCGTCGACGCCCTCCGTCGCCGCCGCCGCGAAGACCCCCAGCGCCAAGAGGCGCGGCCGGCCTTCCGTCAGCGTGCCGGTCTTGTCGATGAGCAGCGTGTCGACCTCGGCCAATCGTTGCAGGGCCGCCGCGTCGCGGAACAACACGCCAGCCGTCGCCCCTCGGCCCATCGCCGTCACCACGGCGGCGGGGGTCGCCAAACCCAACGCGCACGGGCAGGCGATGATGAGGACCGACGTCGCCGCCGCCAGCGCGTAGGCCAAACGCGGCTCCGGCCCGACCGCCAGCCACACGACGAACGCCACCGCCGCCACCACCGCCACCGCCGGCGTAAACACCGCCGCCGCCACGTCGGCCATATTCTGCACCGGCGCCCGGCTGCGCTGCGCCTCGGCCACCTGTTGCACGATTTGCGCGAGCAGCGCGTCGTCCCCCACCCGCTCCGTCCGCACCAGCGCCGAGCCGGCCGTCACCATTGTGCCGCCGAACACCGCGTCGCCTTGCTGTTTCGCCACCGGCATCGGTTCCCCGGTCAGCAGCGCTTCGTCGATGGCAACGGTCCCCTCCACCACGACCCCGTCGGTCGGCGTCTTCTCGCCCGGTCGCAAGCGCAGCACGACGCCCACCGACACTTGGTCGGCCGGCAGGTCGCGTTCCGAGCCGTCGGAACGAACCACCCGCGCCGTTTTGGGGGATTGTTCCAGCAACGCGCGGACGGCGTCGCCCGTCCGCCGCCGCGCCCTTTCCTCCAGCCATTGGCCCAAGGCGACCAGCGTGATGATGACCGCCGCCGACTCGAAATACAGCGGCGCTTCGCCGTGCGGACCGACCAGGCCCAGCGGCAGC
>JBOFFD010001337.1:0-1586 GCA_051648425.1 Planctomycetia bacterium | reverse complement strand
TGGGCCGTCCCCGCCGGTTGGCTGCCGGCGGTCGCCGGGCCGGCGCAGTCGTTGACGGTCCTGGCGGTTCCGTTCTACGCCCTTTTGGCGTTGCAGACGGCGTTGACCTTCGGCGGCGACCGCGCGACGCCGCTTGAGGCGGGAGAGGAAAAGCATCCATGAAGGTGTTCGGGCGTGATTGGCCGCTTCCGATCGTGCTGGCGTGGCAGGCGGCGGCGTTGTTCGTGATCGCCGCGCAGGGGCCGGGCTTCGTCGAATCGCTCGCCTGGACGATCCGACCGGACCGCTGCCCGGACTATCTGCAGGATTGGGCGGCGGCGCAGAACCATCTTCACGACTGGCCGATCTACACCCGCCAGGATCTCTCGTTCGGCAAGTACACCAGCCTGCGATTGACGCCGGTGACGGTGTCGCCGCTGGTGTACAACCTGCATCCGCCGCTGACGGTGGCGCTATCGCTGCCGTTCGCCGATCCGTCCGACTTGGGCGACGCCGGCTTTCGCCGGTCGTTCTTCCGCTGGAACATCTTTTCGCTGCTGTGCGTCGCCGCCGCCGTCGGGCTTCTGGTCTACGTCTTCGGCCGGCCGCCCGCCGCATTGCTCCTACCCGCGGCCGCCATTTGTCTTCTCTACTATCCGCTGCGGCAGCAGGTGATCTACGGGCAATGGAACGGTTTACTGCTGCTGCTGCTCACGGCGACGTGGTTGGCGGATCGTAGCGGCAAATCGATCTTAGCCGGCGTCGCCCTGGCGCTGGCGATTTCGATCAAACTGTTTCCCGGCGCCGTGCTGGTCTACCTCGTCGCCCGCCGACGCTGGACGACCATCGCGGCGGTGGTTCTTACACTACTCGTCGTCCATCTTATACTGGCCGGCGCGTTCGGTTGGTCGATGTACCACGATTACCTTTTCATCTCGATGCCGTCGCACGGCAGCGACCGCGCGTTCAAATACAACTACTCCGCGTGGGGCTTTTGGGAACGCTTGTTCGTCGGTCACGAAGGCGAACAAGTGACGCCGGCGGCGTCGCTGCCCTGGCTGGCGAAGCTCGGCGCGTTGGCGACGGCGGCCGTCGCAACGGCGGCGGTGTGGCGGGCGTCGGCCCGGACTACCCGCGGCGCGAACCACGACGGCGACCGCGCCTTCGCCGCGGCGGTGGTGCTGTGCCTGCTGGCGAGTCCGCTGTCGTGGCACTACGGGATGCTGAACCTGCTCCTACCGGCGGCGATCCTGTGGAACGTTTCGCCGCGCGGCGCGGCTTCAACGAAAGTGGGCCTGGCCGCGTTCGTCCTCTTAAGCGTCGGCTTCCCCGAACACCTCAGCGGCAAAACCGCCGGCCCGCTGGAATGCACGACGGTGCTGGCCGCGCCGTTCTACGCGCTGGCCGCCCTGCTGTGGTCGCTGACGACGCCGGAGCGAAATCCCCCTCCGACCGCGGAGTCTACAAGCGGTCGAGCGGACTGACGCCGCCCTTGGCCGACAGGCCGGCGACGTGGGTGTAGATCATCGTCGTCGCCACGTTTTCGTGGCCCAGCAGTTCCTGCACCGTGCGAATGTCGGCCCCCGATTGCAGCAGGTGGGTGGCGA
>JBOFFD010001336.1:0-3687 GCA_051648425.1 Planctomycetia bacterium | reverse complement strand
CGGAATAGCCGCGCGGATCTTGATACTCGTCTTGCACGATGCACCTCCCGGTGTTGAACCCCGCTCGCCGCGAAGTATTATAGGAAACCGGTCGCGATCGAAAACTTACCGACTTACATCCGTGCCGGCGTAATACGTCCTCTCCTTCGGGGTCTACACGGAGCTGAGCGATCACGGGTCGTGGGACTACTTCGATTATTACAACCACAACAGTCTGAGTTTTCAGAACGCACCCTATCAGAACGACTTTCTCTACCACAACCGTTTCGTCGGCATTAGTTACTACGGGTACTCTTTCAACTACACGTACGATCCAGCGACCCACTACGGCATCGTAGCGCCCGTAGTCGCCGCCGCGCCGCAAGCCGGCGTCGCCGACGACCGCTTCCTGCCGGACGACGGCGACGACGTCGACGTCGCCATGGCGGAAGAGCCGGGCGCCGTTCCCGAAGACCTCGCCCAGGCCCTCGCCGACCTTCTCAAGCCCGAACCGACCAACCCGTCGTCGCTCCTTCTGCCCAAGTCCTTGACCCCCGCCGTCGATCCGAACGACGTTGTGGACGTCGACGAAGTCCGGCCGTGGGCCGAGTTCGTGCTGTCGTCCGCGGCGAACGCGGTCGATTTCGGCGTGAATTTCACTCGCGGCGCCGGGCAGGGATTCGTCGGGCAGATCATGGACGTGCCCGGCGACCTCTACGAAACCGGTAAAAGCGCTGTTTACGGGGTTGGAACCGCCCTCTGGATCGTCGGCCACGACGTCGGCCAGACGTTGTGGTACTGGTCGCCGTCGAAAACCTACGTGGCGAGCGGCTTCCACATCGCCGGCACCGCCCTCGGCGAAGCCGCCTACGCCGCGCCGGAAGCCGCCGCCCGCGCCGCCCAAATCACCAGCGACTTTGAAGCGATCTTCAGCGACCCCGCTCTGCGGTCGGCCATCCTGCGGGGCGACTACGGCGCCCTGACCGGCCGCGTCTCCCCCGAAACCCAGCTCTTGTTCGCGGCGATGGGCGACGCCGTCCGCGACGTGCTCGACGAGGCCTACAAAGAGTGGTCGCACCTCAAGCCCAAGGAAATCGGTTTTTACGCCGGGCAGCTCGTCGGGGCGATGGCGGCCGAGGTGGCGGTCGGCGTGGCGATGAGCGCGGCCTCGGCCGGCGCCGGCGCCGCCGCCAAGGCGATCAACCTGCCGCGCAAGCTGGAGAAGCTCGCCGATAAGAGCGAAGTCTTCAAGTTCCTGCTCAACGCCCGCGTCATGAACAAGCTCAAGGCGGCGAACGCCCGGCTCGCCCATCTATTGGGGACGGCCCTCTGCTTCGCGGCCGGCACGCCCGTCCACACCGCCGACGGCCTGCGGCCGATCGAGTCGATCCAGCCGGGCGACCTCGTCTGGACGCGCCGCGACGACGGCCCGGCCGACGCGCCGCTCGTCCTGCGGCAGGTGGAAGCCGCCCTCGTCACCGATTCGTCCGCCCTGCTCCGCCTAACGTACCGCACCGCCGACGGCGACGAAGAGACCCTGGCGACCACTCCCAACCACCCCTTCTACAGCCTGGGCCGAGCGGCGTTCGTCAACGCCGAAGAACTGGCTCTCGGCGACGAATTGTGCCTGGCCGACGGCCGCCGCGCGACGGTCTCGGCCGCGCGCCGCGAAGACGCCTCGGACGGCCAGCCGTTCCGCACCTACAACCTCTCGGTCGACGAAGGGCGCACCTACTTCGCCGGCCGCCTGGGGGCGTGGGTCCACAACACGGGGGCCGGGTGGGAGACGACGTGCAAGCTGGTGGCGGTGCAAGTCCGGAAACAGGTCGACGCCAACCCGAACCTGACCGACGACGAAGTGCTGCAACGGATCGAGGAGGCGATCAAAAGGCACGGCGGCGCCGGCGCCGACGCGGACGCCTTCACAAGGAAAAAGCACCTGCGGGACGTGGTCGAATACCTGACCAACCCCGCCGACCCCGACAACCCCGCCTTCCCCGATCGCCGCAGGGAAAGTTTGCTGGAGGCCATCGACGAGCGGTTCGATTCAAAAAATGATGCCATCCCGTGGATCCCTCCCCTCGGATTGAACGGTCCTAGCGCAAAATACGGTCGATGGGCAGGAGATCGCTTGAACTCGGGATGGTATGACAACCGTCCAGAAGTCCAGCGGATTACAAAAGGTGAGCCGATCCCCTTCGTTGAAGGAAGGATCGTGTTCGACAAGTGGGTGACAACTGAATTCAATGTCTCCGGAGTCAAAGGCGGTCGCGCGAATCGAAATGCAGATACGAAGTTGATCTACAAAGCCATCTTTGAACGTGAGGCTTTAAGCGCACCGGGCGAAGCCTACTCCCAATTCAAACACGAAAAGATGGTCACTCAGTGGCTGGACAAGCAACCGGACGGTTTCGGTGGAAGAGGTCTTAGTCCACACCATGCCGGCGGGGAGAAGATTCAATACGTTCCAAAGGATCTTCACAGGGTCCAGCATACTGCGGTGGATGCGTACCGACCTCCTGGACAATAGAACTCTACCGGCTTTCTTCATTTTCGAACGAGATCATACAATGGACGACCTGGCGATTCGATTGAAAGAACTCGGCATTGAACCCATGAACTCGGAGGTGTTTGATCCTGTTTCCGAAAGCGAGTTGATGCAAATCGAAAAGGAGATCGGATCAACCTTGCCTTATGACTATCGTTGGTTTCTAAGCCGGTATGGGCGTAGTATATTTGGAAACGCGGTCGTGTGCCCATCGTTAAATCAATTGGAAGAATTGACTTTTTCTTTCTTTTTTGGTTCTAAATCTTCGGGCAGCGGCGTGTTAGATGCCACCGGATTTTTCAAGGAGCAATTTCCTTCTGGAGTTTTACCGATTGCAGAAGCCAGCTTTTGCGATATGTACCTTCTCGCAACGGCAACGCCGAATCGTGGCAATGTCTATTTTTGGTATCATGACGGCGCTGGATGGGAAAGCGAAGAAGAACGGTTCAGACGTCTCGGACAAGATGTCCCGGACTCCTTGAAGTACACTGGCCTCGAGCAGGTCGCCAGTTCATTCTCAGAGTTTGTCCTTAAACTGGAATCTTGCAAAGACTGAAAATTGCCGATGCGACGACAGTTTTTTCCGTTTTCACATCGTGCCGCAACAACTCTTTCCATGAGTATGTGAGCATCCCCGACACATTTCTTCTGACTGATCAGCCACTCGGCAGTCCTGTAGGGCGACTACGGCGCCCTGACCGGCCGCGTCTCCCCCGAAACCGAACTCATGTTCGCGGCGATGGGCGACGCCGTCCGCGACGTGCTCGACGAGGCGGTCAAGGCGTGGGCGGGGTTGACGCCCGCGGAGGTCGGTTTTTACGCCGGGCAGCTCGTCGGCGCGATGGCGGCCGAGGTGGCGGTCGGCGTGGCGCTGAGTGCGGCCACGGCCGGCGCCGGCGCCGCGGCCAAGGCGATCAACCTGCCGCGCAAGCTGGAGAAGCTCGCCGACAAGAGCGACGCCTTCAAGTTCCTGTTGACCCCGCGCGTCATGAACAAGCTGAAGGCGGCGAACGCCCGGCTCGCCCATCTATTGGGGACGGCCCTCTGCTTCGCGGCCGGGACGCCCGTCCACACCGCCGACGGTCTGCGGCCGATCGAATCGATCCAGCCGGGCGACCTCGTCTGGACGCGCCGCGACGACGGCCCGGCCGACGCGCCGC
>JBOFFD010001335.1:0-3527 GCA_051648425.1 Planctomycetia bacterium | reverse complement strand
GGCTTGACGCCGGCCTTCTTCGCGGCCTTCTCGAACTTTTTGACGGCGGCTTTCTTGGCGTCGTCGTCGCTGTCGAGGAAGGCGTAGGCCGGCAGCGCGGGGTCGCCGGCGTCGAGGACGAGCAGTTGGTCGGCGCGGTAGCGCTTCTTGGTTTCCTTGCAGTCGACCATCGGGTCGGAGAAGCCGCCGACGTGGCCGCTGGCTTCCCAGACGCGCGGGTTCATGAGGATGCTGCAATCGAGGCCGACCATCTCGAACGGGCCGGGGGCGCCGGGCAAGGTGATGGTGTCGTCATGGCCGGTGACCATGTCGCGCCACCAGGCGTCCTTGATGTTGCGCTTGAGTTCGACGCCGAGGGGGCCGTAGTCCCAGCAACCGTTGAGACCGCCGTAGATCTCGCTCGAGGGGAAGACGAAACCCCGCCGCTTGCACAGCGACACCAGTTTTTCCATGAGATCCACGGCGGTTGAACCCTCCTGAAGTCGGCGGCGGGCGTCGAAAAGCCGGCCGGCCGCGTCGCGCTTTCTACGCATTCACCGCCCCGGCGACGACCGGCCGCCCCGCCCGGGTTGGCCGCCGCTTTCCGCAGCGGCGCGTCCGACGCGGCGGTACGGTTTCCACGGCCGGACGCGCCGCTGTGGAAAGCGGCGGCTACTGAAGCACAGGTGCGCCGAAACCGCTACGTTCGCCCCTTGCGTCCCAACGATCCTTGGATTCCTTCGGCACACCCGTGCCTCGGTAACGAGGGACGGAGAGCCGCGCGACCATAGAGCGGTCGTCACATCAAGAACAGACCCCGCTGGGTGGTTGGGGTTCGGTTTCGACAGGATTTTCAGAAGACCGCTCGTTCACCCAGCGTAGAAGTCCGACGCTCCAACTTCCGTTCCTGTTGGATTTGTTCCAACACGGCGTCCAGTTCCGGAGCGTCGACCCAGCCGCCCGCCAAGCGACGGATGCCGTCGTCCCGGGGACGTGGGGTCGGCACAATCGTCACCTGGACTTCGACTTCCTGACCCTCGCCTGCCACGGCGATGGTCACTCTCCGGTGATATCGGACAGCAGTTTGAAGAAGCCTTTCTTCCGTTCGCTGCTCGTCGTCCAGTCGACCGGTACGCTTTGGTAGCCGACCTCGAACTTGTCGCCCTTTTTGCGGAAGTCGAAGTACCCCCACGAGGCGTACTCGCGGACGGCGGCGCTGAAGTTGTTGGCCGGTTTATCGAAGTCGAAGTGGTCGTCTTCGTTGAACAGGATCGGCATCGGGCGGTAACCCTCTACTTTGCGGGTTTGTCGCACCATCTCGGTGATACGCTTCGGTTCCTTCACTCCGTTGCCGTGCAGCAGCAGGAAGTCGGACGCCTTCACCACGTTCGGCTTCGGAATCGCCCCGCCGCCGTAGCTCGTACCGGCGAGGAGCGGGTGGTTCTTTTCGGTGGAGCGATTCTTCACTCGCTCGATCAGTTCATGCACTCGCTGCGGTTTTAAGATTTCGTGGTCGTAGGCCTTCACATCGCACTCGTTGTTCACTTCCACGAGGACGTTCGTGTACTTCTTGGCGATCAGCCAATCGACGGCCGCGTCCACGCCGGCGACCACCGCCGTTTCGTCCTTCACCCGCTCGTCTTGGCCGAAGTAATACAGCCCAAGAATGACCACCATGCCGAGTTCGTCGGCCTTGTCGATCACCTTGGCCAGCCGGGCCATGGTTTTCATGTCGAGCGCGCCGTCGGCGTTGATCGCCGAGTTATACCACGGCTGCGTCTTCGAGTAGCCTTCCGGGCTGCCGCCTTGCAGGTTCAGCGTGACGGCCAGCAAACCGTGGTCGCGCCACGTCGGCATCATGGCCAGGAACTCGGCCGTGTTGCGGTCGGCGTCCCATTTCTTCGTGTCGGGGTACGCCCAGCGTGGCGCCGTCTCCGGGTTGCGGTCGTCGAAAGTGGCCTGCACCATTCGGCTGTTCAGCAGCAGGCCTTCGACCGGTGAACCGTTCCAGACGCGGCCCTCGTACGTCGGCCGGCCGTTGACGTGAAACTTGTCCTTCTCGATGCTTACCACGGTGGCCCGCGTCGGCTCGGCGGCCGACGCGGCGAAGCCGGCGGACAGCAGGCTTGCAAATACAAAGGTTTGCCGAGTCATTTCATCGTCTCCCAATGGGGCGGAGCGTTGCGCGGCGTCGCCCCGGGCACCGCGCATCGTTCACGGATTCCTATCACGATCCGCTCGCCGACGCCAACGAACCGGCGGCCGGGCGGTTGCGACGTTGCGTCGCGACGGCGTCGCGCGGGTCGATTCCATACAGAGAAACCGGGCGACGGTCGGCGCCGTCGCGTCCTTCCGAGTAACCGTGCGCCGACGTCGTCGAGCCGCCGGCCTCGACGACGAAGTCCCGCCGTCGCCGTCGACGGTCGAGAAGGATTCGGGAATGCCATACCATTGTCACTGGGTGTTCGCCGCCGTTCTACTGGCCGCCGTTGCGACCGGCGCGGCCGCCGACGCCCCGGCCGAACCGGCCGAACCGTCGGAAATGTCGCTGGAGGACGTGCGGCGCTGGGCGGCGGCGGTCGAAGCGGCGCTGGAAAAGGCGCCGAAGCCCCCCGGCCGACCGCCGGTGCGGTTTCCCGTTTTCGGCGGCCGGTTGCAATTCATCGCGGAACCGCCCGACGAAATCGTTCCGATGGAGCGGCGCGCGGCGACGGCCCTGGGCGTCAACGGCGTGACGGCCTCGAACGTCCCAAGCCGCCGGGCCGACGACGCGCCGTTTCTGAAAGTCACGTCTCGGCCGATCCTTTCCGCCGTCGGCGCCACGTCGCGTTTAACCTTCCGCGACGTGGCGGCGAAGGCCGCCGCCGCCGGTTTCGCCCCATCCAAGACATGGAGCGTTTGGGATCCCGCATCGTCGAGCGGCGAGAACGAATCGCCGATCGAGTTTACGCGGTGGTGTGAAAACGATCTGAATAAGACCGCGTTTCGCAAGTGGTTGAAAAGCCGACAGGTTTCCTTGGAGGAATTGTCGCTGACCAACTGGGACGACGTGCGGCTGGTTCCCGACGAAAACGCGGAAACCCTCGCCCTCCATTATTACTCGTTGATGTTCGGCGTCGTTCGGAGCCAAGAAGTTTTAAGGAAGGCGTGGCGACGGACCGGCGGCGGGGTCGACGCCCCGCGGACGGGCACCCTCTTTCGCGGAACGCTGGGCGTCGACGGCGGGGGCGGCCTCGGCGCGCTGCCCGACGGCTGGTACGATCCGATCGTAGCTCCCGTCTTAGGACGGTTTCCCAGTTTCACTTCGCCGCAGGAGCGGACGCTGCACGCCGACGCTCTGCGCTGCGCCGCCGACCGCTTCGGCGCCGACGTACCGTGCGCGACGGCGTCGGCCTGGGAGGTCGAAGCGTCGGCGGCGGCGTTCTTAGGCCGGGGCGCCGACGCCCTCGGTTGGAGCGGCGCCGAACGTCACTATCCGGCGATGCGGCGCGTCGCCTACGCGATCGGCGCGGTCGAGTCGGCGCTGGTCGACGCCGTCCCGACGACGC
>JBOFFD010001334.1:0-8102 GCA_051648425.1 Planctomycetia bacterium | reverse complement strand
TCTGGGTCATGAAGTGGGCCGAGCTGCTTCAGGTCCGCACCATTAACGAAGTCGCGTACAAGCCGATGCTGCTGTATTACAACTGGCTGCAGGAGCGGGTGCAGAACAACGTGCCGATGGACGTGATCGTTCAGGAACTACTGTCGGCCAGCGGCGGCACCTTCCAGGCGCCGGCCACCAACTATTACCAGTTGGAACGCGACCGCCTTAAGATCGCCGAGAACGTCGCCCAAGTGTTCATGGGCATGCGCATTCAGTGCGCCCAGTGTCACAACCATCCGTTCGACCGTTGGACGATGGACGACTACTACGGCTTCTCGGCTTTCTTCGCGCAGATCGGCCGAAAAGGCGCCAAAGACCCCCGCGAAATCATCATCTTCAACGGCGGCGGCGGCGAGGTCAACCACCCCGTCGGCGGCCGGGTCATGCCGCCCAAGTTCCTCGGCGGCGCCACGCCCGACGTCGCCGGCAAGGACCGCCGCGAAGTCCTCGCCAAATGGCTGGCCTCGAACGACAACCCGTTCTTCGCCCGCAACCTGGCGAACATCGTTTGGTCGCACTACCTCGGGCAGGGCGTGATTGAACCGGTCGACGACGTCCGCATCTCGAACCCGCCGTCGAACCCCGAACTGTTGGACGCGCTCGCCGCCAAGTTCATCGAGTACAAGTACGACATGAAGAAAATCGTGCGCGACATCTGCACCTCGCGCACGTATCAGCTTTCCACCAAGCCGAACGACTCGAACAAGCTCGACTCGCGCAACTTCGCCAAGGCGGCGGTGCGGCGCATCCGCGCCGAAGTGTTGCTCGACTGCATCAGCCAGGTCACGGAAACTAAGAACAAATTCCCCGGCCTGCCGCTCGGCGCCCGCGCCGTGCAGATCGCCAACGGCGGCGTTTCGACCTACTTCCTCACCACCTTCGGTCGGGCGACCCGCGAAACCGCCTGCTCGTGCGAAGTGAAGATGGAGCCGAATCTGTCGCAGGCGCTGCATCTTTTGAACGGCGACGCCACCACCAACCGCATCTCCGGCGGCGGTTTGGTCGGCAAGATGATCGCGGAAAAGAAGACCCCGCCGCAGATCGTCGAAGAGTTGTACGTCCGCTGCTTCGCCCGCAAGCCGACCGCCGCCGAAATCGCCCACCTCGAAGGACTGCTGAAAACCGCCGGCGAACCGACCAAAGCCTACGAAGACCTCTTCTGGGCGATGTTGAACTCGAAGGAATTCATGTTCAACCACTAAGACGAGATCTTGCGGCGTCGGAAAGACGCTTCATCGAACCGCGCCGTCGACCGCGCCGTCGACCGCGCCGTCGACCGCGCCGTCGACCGCGCCGTCGACCGCGCCGTCGACCGAGGAATCGACCGAAGGGAGTTTCTCAGCCCTGAAGGGGCGGCCCTCTTTCAGCCCAGGGCAACGCCCTGGGTTTAAGACGACGTTGAAAGTGAAGCCCTGTAAGGGCGCGACCAACCTCCGACCGTCGTGGCGCCCTTTCAGGGCTTCGGCTTCGCGTGGGGTTCGTGGTTCCCAGGGCGTTGCCCTGGGCGTTGCCCTGGGCTGTAAGAAGGCCGCCCTTTCAGGGCTTAAGACCAAGCGACGGAGGGTTCGTCGGAGATCGACGACGATGGATGAAACCGTTTCGACGAACATCCCCGCCGGCGCGACGACCGCTCTGAATCGAGAACTGAAAAAACGTCGGGCGGACTGAAGTCCGTCCGTAAGAGAACCGAACGCGGCCGGGTCGGCTTCCGCCGTCCTTCAACCGAGTACCGCCATGACGACGACGCTGCTTCTTCTCCTCGAAACCGCCCTTGTCGGCGCCGCCCCCGACAAGGTCACGTTCGACGACCACGTGTTGCCGATCTTCCGCACCCACTGCCTCAACTGTCACAACCAAGACATGGCCAAGGGCGATCTGGTGCTAGGGACCTACGCCGGCCTCATGAAGGGCAGCAGCGGCGGCGACGTGGTCGCTTCGGGAGCCCCGAACGACAGCCGACTCTTCCTGGTGACGGCGCATCTCGACGAACCGAAGATGCCCCCCAGCGGCCAGAAGATCCCCGACGCCGAGATCGACGTCCTGAAAAAGTGGATCGAAGGCGGCGTCTTGGAAAACAGCGGCAGCAAGGCGAAGGCGGCCAAAAAGCCCGCGTTCGACCTCGCCCTTTCCAGCGCCCCCACCGGCAAGCCGGAAGGCCCGCCGCCGATGCCGACCAGCCCGCTGCCGATGGAGCCGGTCGTCCGCACCGTTCGCGCCAGCGCGACCGCGCTGGCCGCCAGTCCGTGGGCGCCGCTGGTCGCCGTCGGCACCCCCAAACAGGTGCTGCTTTACAACAGCGACACCCTCGACTTCCTCGGTCTGTTGCCGTTCCCCGAAGGCACGCCGTACGTGCTGAAGTTCAGCCGCAACGGCAAGCTGCTGTTGGCGGCGGGCGGCCGGGGCGCCAAGGCCGGCCGCGGCGTCGTCTTCGAGGTGGCCAGCGGCAAACGGGTGATCGACGTCGGCGACGAAGAGCTTGACGCCGTCATCGCCGCCGACATCAGTTCCGACCAGACGATGGTCGCCGTCGGCGGTTCGTCGAAACTGATTAAGATCTACTCGCTGGCCGACGGCTCGCTCGTCCGCTCGATTAAGAAACACACCGATTGGGTCACCGCCGTCGAGTTCAGCCCCGACAGCGTACTCTTAGCCACCGGCGACCGCAACGGCGGCCTGTTCGTCTGGGAGAAGGATTCCGGCAACGAGTTCTACGCGCTGCGCGGCCACACCGGCGCCATCACCGACCTCGCGTGGCGCGCCGACAGCAACATCGTCACGTCGGGCAGCGAAGACGGCACCATCCGCCTGTGGGAAATGAACGGCGGCAACCAGGTCGCCAGCTTCAACGGCCACGGCGGCGGCGTGTTGTCGCTCGATATGACGCCCGACGGCCGAATCGCCTCGTGCGGCCGCGACCGCATCACCAAGATCTTCGACCAAGCCGGCGCCCAGAAGATCGCCTTCGAGGGGTTCAACGACCTGGCGCTGCGCGTCACGTTCAGCCACGACGGCGGGCGGGTGGTCGCCAGCGATTGGACCGGCGAAATCCGCGTCTGGAACGCCGTCGACGGAGCGCGGGTCGGCAACCTCGTCGCCAATCCGCCGACGTTGGTCGAGCGCGTGACGACCGCCGGTCAGAGCATCGCCGCCGCCCAGACCGCGTTCGACATGCAGGCCAGTCTGTTGAAGGCCGCCGAAGACGCCGCCGCCAAGACGAACGCCGACCTGGCCGCCGCCCAGAAGGTCGCCACCGACCTGCAGGCGGTCATTCCGAAGGCGGAAGGGGACCTGAACGCGGCGAACACGGCGTCCGCGCAAGCGGCCGAGCTGGTGAAGAAGCTGCAGGGCGACGTTCCGGTGCGCGACGGTGCCGCTAAGGCCGCCATCGCCGCCCAGGCGACCGCGAAGGTGACCCAGGCCGCCGCCGACGCCGCCGCGAAAACCGCGACCGACGCTCTAACGACGCAGCAGCAGAACGCGGCCGCCCTGTTGAAGTCGGCGACCGACGCGAAGGCGGCCGCCGACAAGGACGCCGCCAACAAGCCGCTCGCCGACGCCGCCGTGACCGCGAAGACGGCCGCCGACCAGGCCGCCGCGCAGGTGGCGGCCGGCCAGAAAACCGTCGAGGCGGCCGCCGCCGCCGCCAAGACGGCCGCTGACAATGCGGTGGCGGCGACCGCCGCCGTCGATGCGACGGCGAAGGAATACGCCGCCGCCGTCAAGGCCGAGGCCGACCAAGCGGTCGTGGCGACGAAGGCCGTCGAAACCGTCAAGACGGCGACCGACGCCGTCGCCAAGGCGAAGGCCGACTACGACGTCGCCCTGAAGGACGTGCCGGTGAAGGACGCGGCGTACAAGGCGGCGGTGGCCGCCGTCGCGCCGGTGAAGGCCGCGACCGACGGCGCCAACGGCGTACTGGCGGCGGCGAAGGCGCAGCTCGAGAAGTGGAAGTCGGCCCAAGCCGCCGCCGCTGCTCCCCCCACCCCCGCCAAACCCGCCGCCGGCGGCTGACGCCCCCCGACCGACACAGTTCCGATTCAACGACGCCCGCGGCCTTTCAAGCCGTGGGCGTCGTCGTTTTGATTGATGGTCAGAAGTTGGATGGGATCGATTCGCCGCCGGCGCGGGTGCCCAGCGCCCACCAAAGCTCGGCGTCGATGGTGTCGGTGATGAAATGCACCGTCCCGTCGAGGAACAAGGAGTTCACGCCGCCGCCGTGGTTGCTGCGCGCGGGGTGAAGGCCGCCCTGGGCGCCGTCCGCACCGGAAAAACTCCCGTCGAGCTGGCAGTTGGCCAAGCGGGCGTTGGGCGGGGCGCGGTGGTCGTAGGTGGCGTGGTTCTCGCCTTGCAGCCCCCAGTGGCGGCCGAGGTTGGAATAGTGGCCGAGCGGCGCTTCGGCGCCCAACGCTTCGCACGCTTTCACCATGCCGGCGCGGTCGGCGAAGGGGACCATGTCGATGTATCCGGTCAATGCCGAGTCATGATACATCGTGTAAGACGATGGGTCGCCGTCGCCCATCAGCCGTTCGCTCACCGCCGCCGTCTTCGCCAACCCATCTTCGTAGACGGTCGCTTTCGTGACGTAACAGTAGAAGGCGGGGAGTAGATCGCCTTTTCCTGGCGAGGCCCACAACTGATTCGCGTCGTTGAGATGGTAGGAATTGCCCGGCCTCAGCGACGGCGGTACGCCCATGGCGGGACAAAGATAGACGGCGACCGACGTCTGAAAGACGGTCTTATTCGGTGTACGCAGCGATGCGCCGTAATCCGTCGTGAAGTTGTACGAGTCGTACAGCGCGGTTTCGCCCAGATAGGGAAGAAGCCGGACGAACGCCGACGACGTGTGGTTGGTGCCACAACTGCTCAGGGGGAAGTAGCCCGTTTCGCCGAGGTAAGCGTTCATGGCGACGCCGATCTGACGAAGGTTGTTGGCGCAGCGCGCACGGTAGGCGGCCGCGCGGGCGGCGAAAACCGCCGACAGCGCCAGCGACGCCAGCACGCCAACGACGCCGACGACCACCAGTAGTTCGATCAAGGTGAAGCCGAAGCGCCACGCCCTTTGTTTACTGAAGGTTCGCATCGACGTACCCTCCCACCGGAACCACGATTTCGGACGCTTCGGGATGATCGGTCGCCACCGTCACCTCGGTCTGAAAGGGACCTGGGACTGTCGGCGCAACGACGACGAACGTCGCAACGCGAACGGCTTTCGCTTCCTTCGACGGCTCGGTTTGTATCCGCACGATCTTCGGATCGCCGCCCCGAAGAGAGGTTTCGATCGCTCGTCCGTCGCTGGCGGCGACGATCACCTTCGCTTCGGTTTCCTTCCCCGGCGGCACCGAGCCGACGAAGACGCGCGTCGGGCTCGCCGAAACCGTCCGCGCCCACGACCAACGCACGAGGGTGGACGGGTAGACCGTCGTCGGGCCGACATTCGGCAGGTTCGCCGCCGCCTTCAGTTGAACGCGATACTCCTGAACCTCGTCGACGGCGCCGTCGCTGCTTAGGGTGAGGGGAACGCCGAAGAAGCCGTCGGCCCGCTTTTCGATCGACCCCAGCGCGATCGCGCGCGAGGATCGCGCGTTTTCAAGGCTCAACGACCAGTCGGCCGCCGTTCCCTCGGGTGCGACCGCGAAAACGATCTGGCGTTCATGGCGGCGGCCCGCGGGGATCACGCCTAAATCCTTGATCGGTTCGGTCGGGTAGATCCAGTCGATCGGTGTCCAATGGACGGTCAACCGCTGGTGCGGTCGGCGGCGGTCGTCGGACGACAGTTGCACCACCACCGACTTCTTCAAGCCCGTAGTGCCATTCTGCCGCAGCTTCAGCGTCAACGTGCTGGACTCGCCGGGGATCAATTCCGAACGATCGACGGCGGCCTTCAAACAACCGCAGCCGACGCCCACTGCCGCGATTGTCAACTTCGCGTCGCCGATGTTGGTCAACTTGACGGGCAGGGAAAATGGTTCCTTGGAGATGTGGCGGGGACCGAGATCGATTTCCTCCGGATCGATCCGCAACAATGGGCCGGTCGGCTCGGAAAGCGTTACAGCGGCGGGGGTCGCCGTCGTTCGGCCGCAACCGCCGACGAACATCGTCGAGACGGCGAGCGCTAGCGACGCGGCAACCGTCGCCGCCTTGTAGCGATAGGCGATGATGCCCCCAACGACGGCGAGTACGACCAACAGCAGAAGCCAGCGGACTTCAAAGAGAAAGCGCGGCAGCGCGAACGGAAGACGAATCCGTTCTTCGGGAAGCAACGGTTCGCGGGATACGAGCAGCGCGTCGCCGGCCCACTGGGTTTCAAACACCACCCGCGGCACCTTCGAGACGTCGGGCGGGTCGGAGATGGCAACGAGCGGTTCCTCGGCGTCGAAAAGCAAGACGTAGTGGGCGCGGTTCAAAAGCGCGATGCAGGCGAATGTTTCACCGTTGCGGCGGCGTTGGGCGAGCCGGTCGATCGACGTGTGGACGGGGGTCGCCTCCAATCCGAGCGTCCGCGCCGCCGCCGCGAGGTTCGCCAGGGAATATCCGTTCGCCTGCGGCGGCTCGATTTTCTTCTCGAACGCCGCGTAGTCTCCGGTGAACGCCTCGAAGACCTTGGCGGCCACGTACAGACAGTGCGCCCCGCAATAGACGTCGTCAGCGGGCGCCGCCGCATTAACGGCGGCGGCGACTAAGATCGTAAGGACCGTCATTCGCTCGTCCCTCTTAAGCGCCCGTCGCTACTTCTTCGGAACCGCGAAGCCTTTTTTCTTCACTTCCTCGACCGCGCGGTCGAAGTTCGGCCCGGCGTCTTTCGCCGGACCGCCCATCTGAAACGCTTTCTTCCCGATGTCGTCGTAGACCTGTGTTCCCGGCACGACCTTCCATTTCCGCCAATCGAAGATGGCGGCGTCGGCCGGCGGCCCCAATTTCACGTCTTTCACCACCAACATTTCGCTGTGCGTGCCTCCTTTGAGTATTTTGGCTTTCCATTTCGTTTCGCGCAGCACCGTCGCGCCCTCGGTCGTCCGTTCCCAGTTCCATGTCTGAATCCCATCCGGTTCGACGGCGCGACCAGCGTACGAGCCAAGTTCGATCGGCAGAAAGCCGTCCGCTTTTGAAAAAACCGCTTCAAACCGAACGATGCCGCCGGCCAGGCGGGCATCGACGAGAATCGTTTTGGATTGGTCTTTCACAATGATCGTCTCAATGTTCATTTGATTCGTCGTCGGGTCGTCGTCGAGCATTTCCTTCCAAAGAAAATCTCGCTCGAACGACAACCAAGACTTCCACGGCAGGAGTTTCTGCCCTTCAAACAAATTGGAACCCTTCAACTTGCCGCCGGGGGCCACCGCCAGCGATTTCTGCTTCTCCATGTAAGACGCCATTTCGCGGCGGTTCGACAAGACGCTGACAACGCCTTCCAGCCAAGGCACGTCGCGCACATCGTCCTTAGAGAAGTTGTCTTGCTCGACGTAGCGGTTGTACCATTCGTCGGGTCCGCGCCACGCCAGCACACCTTCGCGCCGACTCGCCGGCGTGGATTTGTCGAGGCCGTCCTTAGTCGAAGCGACGTCGAAATCGGGCGTCGGCGTCTGCGCGAGGACGTAGACGTACTGAAAACGCCCGCCTTTCTTCCACCGCTCGGCGGCGGCGCTCAAGCCTTGCGCCACTGTTTCCAACAGCCGCCGGTCGCCCTCGATCACGGGAGCCTTCCGCGGGACAGCTGCTTCGCCGCCGCCCGCCGACAGTAAAAGAAGCAGTACCATCATTTTCATGCCCTATGTTTCGAGACGGCCGCCGATCGAATTCGTCGCCGCCCGACGCGAGGAAAAAGTTGCTGGAAATCCCTTGTTCGCGCCGCGATCCACAAGATCGCGAATCGGACGATCTTAAACACAGACGAAGGCATTGGATTGGCTTCACGATTGGCTGATACTATTACGTCGGCAAATAACTTCATCAGAAAGATGCCATCAGCCTGTCAGCGGTGTCATGTGTACTGCACCTCCGGATGGTCGAAGTACGCGGCGACCTTCGCCGGAAGCCCGCGGAGGGCTTCCATGAATTCCTCC
>JBOFFD010001333.1:0-1946 GCA_051648425.1 Planctomycetia bacterium | reverse complement strand
GCGTCGTCGACCAGTTCTCCCATCGCCACGGCGACGCCGCCGAGCGTCATGACGTTGATGGAAAGTTCCTGCCCCGTCAACCAGCCGATAAGACGGAAGGCGAGCGTCGTCATGACGAGGGACAGCGGGATGGCGGTCAAGGTGATGAACGTCGTCCGCAAGTTCAAGAGGAATAGGAATAAGATGACGACGACCAGGACTGCTCCGATCGCCAGCGCCTCGCCGACGTAGTAGATGCCCCGGTCGATGAAGTCCTTGAGTTGGAACAACTCGGTGTTGACCACGTAGTCGGCGGTAAGCGCCGATTCGAGATCGCGCAACGCTTTTTTGACGGCGTCGGTGACGCCGCGGGTGTCGGCGTGCGGCTGTTTGACCACGGTGACGACCACGGCGTCGTCGCCGTCGATTCCCGCGTCGCCGCGCTTGGGAGCCGGCCCTTCAGCCACGGCCGCCACTTGGGCGAGGAGGACGTTGCGGCGGTCGCGGTTCTTCACCGGAATCTTGCGCAGGTCGTCGAGGACTTTGGCCGGGTCCGGCCCCAGGCGGCCGATGACGCGCACCGGCCGCTCGATCTGACCTTCTTCCGTGAAGCCGCCGGAGGCGTTCAGATTGTTCTCGCCGATCGCTTCGTCGACTTCCTGCAGCGTGACGCCGTATTCCAACAGTTTGTCGGGGTCGACGAGCACCTGGTACTGTTTGCGGTCGCCGCCTAAGACGATGACTTCGGCGACCCCTTGTTCTTTGAGAAGACGCGGGCGCACGACCCAGTCGGCGACGGTGCGAAGGTCCATTCGCATTTCTTCGGGCGTACGGAAAACGACGCGGTGGGAGCGGTCGTCGACGGTGAACGTCGCGGCGCGGCCGGCGTCGTCCCAGGTCGGCGCGGCGATCTCGACCGAGGTCCACGACTTCGGATCGGCGCGGCGCACCGGCCGCCAAACGGCGAGGGTCGGCGTGCCGTCGACGGGGCCGTCGACGCGCTCGGCCAAGAGACCGGTCCGGCCGACCGGGGCCAGCGGACCGCCGCCGGGGCCTTTCCGCCGGTAGACGCCGACGTGCATGATCTGCCCCATGATCGAGCTCGGCGGCGTCATGAGCGGGCGGATGCCTTCCGGCAGCGAACCGCCGACGGCGGTCAATCGTTCCTGCACGATCTGTCGAGAGTACCGCACTTCCGTTTGCCAACCGAATTCGACGTAGGTGACGACCAACCCTTGGCTGGATTGGCTGCGCACGGCCTGGACGCCCGGAGCGCCTAAGATCGCTGTTTCGATCGGCTGGGCGACCAGCGCTTCGACTTCTTCCGGCGAAAAGCCGGGACATTCCGTGAGCAGGACGACGCGCGGCCGGTCGAGGTCGGGAAAGACGTCGATCGGCAGGGTGGTGGAAAGATACGTCCCGTAGATCATCACCGCGAGCGCGGAAAGCACGACGAGGCCGCGGTAACGCAGCGCGAGACGGATGACGCCGTTCATGATTCGCCATCCTTTCCTAGTGCGCGCCCATGTGTATGCTGCCGTCGGCGTGGATGTGGAAACCCTTCGGCGTCGCGCCGCTTTGCGACTTCACCATGCGGTTCAGTTGCGCGGCCCCGGTCTTTGCGACGTAGACCCCCGGCGGTACGCCGCCGTCGTTTGCGACGACGACGTGGCGGCGGTCTTGATACACGATTTGGACCGGCTTTCGGTCGAACACGTTGACGTTCTGGCGGAACACGTACGCCTCGCCCGCTTCGCGGACGACCGCGTCGACGGGCAGGACGAAGACGTTTTCAAGCGGTTCGACGCGCGCCGACAATCGCACCTGTTGGCCGGGCCGGAAGCGCCACAGCAGTTGCGACCAACCGTCCCGTTCGATCGTCCGCGACTGGTTTTCGAGCGGCATCAGAAAGCGGAAGGTGCGCGTCTCGGGGTCGATGTTGTTGGCGATCGTCGCGATGCGGAAGG
>JBOFFD010001332.1:0-3623 GCA_051648425.1 Planctomycetia bacterium | reverse complement strand
CCTTCCGCATCGCGACGATCGCCAACAACATCGACCCCGAGACGCGCACCTTCCGCTTTCTGATGCCGCTCGAAAACCAGTCGCGGACGATCGAACGGGACGGTTGGTCGCAACTGCTGTGGCGCTTCCGGCCCGGCCAGCAGGTGCGATTGTCGGCGCGCGTCGAACCGCTCGAAAACGTCTTCGTCCTGCCCGTCGACGCGGTCGTCCGCGAAGCGGGCGAGGCGTACGTGTTCCGCCAGAACGTGAACGTGTTCGACCGAAAGCCGGTCCAGATCGTGTATCAAGACCGCCGCCACGTCGTTCTGGCCAACGACGGCGGCGTGCCGCCGGGGGTCTACGTCGCGCGGACCGGGGCCGCGCAACTGAACCGCATGGCGAAGTCGCAAAGCGGCGCGTCGCCGAAGGGTTTCCACATCCACGCCGACGGCAGCTTACACATGGGCGCGCACTAGGAAAGGATGGCGAATCATGAACGGCGTCATCCGTCTCGCGCTGCGTTACCGCGGCCTCGTCGTGCTTTCCGCGCTCGCGGTGATGATCTACGGGACATATCTTTCCACCACGCTGCCGATCGACGTCTTTCCCGACCTCGACCGGCCGCGCGTCGTGCTGCTCACGGAATGTCCCGGCTTTTCGCCGGAAGAAGTCGAAGCGCTAGTAGCCCAGCCGATCGAAACGGCGATCTTAGGCGCTCCGGGCGTCCAGGCCGTGCGCAGCCAATCCAGCCAAGGGTTGGTCGTCACCTACGTCGAGTTCGGTTGGCAAACGGAAGTGCGGTACTCCCGGCAGATCGTGCAGGAACGATTGACCGCCGTCGGCGGTTCGCTGCCGGAAGGCATCCGCCCGCTCATGACGCCGCCTAGCTCGATCATGGGGCAGATCATGCACGTCGGCGTCTACCGGCGGAAAGGCCCCGGCGGCGGTCCGCTGGCCCCGGTCGGCGGGACCGGTCTCTTGGCCGAGCGCGTCGACGGTGCGGCCGACCGCCCGCCGACCCTCGCCGTTTGGCGGCCGGTGCGCCGTGCCGATCCGAAGTCGTGGACCTCGGTCGAGATCGCCGCGCCGACCTGGGACGACGCCGGCCGCGCCGCGACTTTCACCGTCGACGACCGCTCCCACCGCGTCGCTTTCCGTACGCTCGAAGAAATGCGAATGGACCTTCGCACCGTCGCCGACTGGGTCGTCCGCCCGCGTCTTCTCAAAGAACAAGGGGTCGCCGAAGTCATCGTCTTAGGCGGCGACCGCAAACAATATCAGGTGCTCGTCGATCCCGACGAACTGTTGGAATACGGCGTCACGCTGCAGGAAGTCGACGAAGCGATCGGCGAGAACAATCTGAACGCCTCCGGCGGCTTCACGGAGGAAGGTCAGATCGAGCGGCCGGTGCGCGTCATCGGCCGCCTGGGGCCGGACCCGGCCAAAGTCCTCGACGACCTGCGCAAGATTCCGGTGAAGAACCGCGACCGCCGCAACGTCCTCCTCGCCCAAGTGGCGACCGTGGCTGAAGGGCCGGCTCCCAAGCGCGGCGACGCTGCGATCGACGGCAACGACGCCGTGGTCGTCACCGTGGTCAAACAGCCGCACGCCGACACCCGAGCCGTCACCGACGCCGTCAAACGGGCCATGCGCGACCTCGAATCGGCGCTGCCCGCCGATTACGTGGTCAACACCGAGTTGTTCCAACTCAAGGACTTCATCGATCGGGGTATCTACTACGTCGGCGAGGCGCTGGCGATCGGAGCAGTCCTGGTCGTCGTCATCTTATTCCTATTCCTGTTGAACTTGCGGACGACGTTCATCACCTTGACCGCCATCCCGCTGTCGCTCGTCATGACGACGCTCGCCTTCCGTCTTATCGGCTGGTTGACGGGGCAGGAACTTTCCATCAACGTCATGACGCTCGGCGGCGTCGCCGTGGCGATGGGAGAACTGGTCGACGACGCGATCGTCGACGTCGAAAACATCTTCCGCCGCCTGCGCGAAAACAGCGCGCAGCCGATCCCGCGGCCGCCAATCGTCGTCATCTACGAGGCCAGCAAGGAAATCCGCTCGGCCATCGTCTTCGGCACGGCGGTCGTCGTGCTCGCGTTCCTGCCGCTCTTCGCGTTGTCGGGGGTGGAAGGACGCCTTTTCGTACCGTTGGGCTTGGCGTACATCACTTCCATCTTAGCGTCGCTCGTCGTCTCGCTCACCGTCACGCCGGTTCTCTCTTACTACCTGTTGCCGCAGTCGCGGGCGGCCCACGGCGCCGGCGACGGCCTGTTGCTGCGCGCGCTGAAATGGTTCGCGGGCTTCCTGATCCGCTTCAGCATGCGACGCGCCGTACTGCTGCTCGCCGCGACGTGGTTGGTCGTCGGCTGCGGCGGCTGGCGATTGTCCAACCTGGGCGCGGATTTCCTGCCGAAGTTCGACGAAGGAAGCATTCAGATCAACGTCAGCCTGCCGGCCGGTTCGTCGCTGCGCGCCTCCAACGAAGCCGCCGCGGCGATCGACGCCAAGCTGGCGACGATGCGCGAAACGCCCGACGACCCGAACGGCGCGATCCGCCATTTCGTCCGCCGCACCGGCCGCGCCGAACTCGACGAACACGCCGAACCGGTCGGCCGCAGCGAATACATCCTGTCGATGAACCCGGAACATCTACTCGGGCGGGAGGAGATGCTGGCCAAACTCTTGAAGGAACTGCGGGCCGAAGTGCCGGGGGTCGATTTCGAGGCCGAGCAGCCGATGGCGCATTTGATCTCGCACATGCTCTCCGGCGTGACGGCGCAGATCGCCGTCAAAGTGTACGGCGACGACCTCGACCTGTTGCAGCAGTTGGCGACGCGGATCAAAACCGCGATCGTCGACGTGCCGGGACTGACGACGCCGGTGATCGACCCTCAGGAAGTCGTGGATGAACTACACATCGTGCTAAGATCGGACGACCTGGCGTATTACGGCCTCAGCCGCGCCTACGTCGCCCGGTTCGTCGAAACCGCCATGAAAGGGGAAGTCGTTTCGCAGGTTTTGGAAGGCCAGCGGCGGTACGATCTGATCGTCAAACTGAACGCGCGCCACCGCACCGACTACCCACGGATCGGCGAGTTGCGGATCGACCTGCCCGACGGGAAGGGACAGGTGCGGCTGCGCGACGTCGCCGACGTCCCGGAGGCGGCGGGGGGGCCGAACCAGATCAACCGCGAAAACGTCCGCCGACGGGCGGTGATCCGCTGCAACACCGAAGGCCGGGATTTGGCCGGCGTCGTCGGCGACATCGAACGGCGCGTCAAATCCCAAGTGCCGATGCCCGAAGGTTACTTTGTGGAATACGGCGGTCAGTTCGAGGCTCAGCGTTCGGCGACGCTGCTCATCGCCATGCTGGCCCTCGTTTCTGTGGTCGGGGTTTTCGTCGTCTTGTACCTACTCTATCCGTCGATCCGCATCAGTCTGCAGATCTTGAACGCCGTTCCGACGGCGTTCATCGGCGGGGTCGCCGCCTTGGTGCTGACCAATCAAACGCTGACGGTGGCGAGCCTGGTCGGCTTCGTGTCGCTGGGCGGCATCGCGGTGCGCAACGGCATTCTTCTCGTCACCCACTACTTCCATCTGATGAAAGAGGAAGGGATGCCGTTCACTCA
>JBOFFD010001331.1:0-5608 GCA_051648425.1 Planctomycetia bacterium | reverse complement strand
TCCCGGTCGAGGAATCGATCTCGAAGACCGTCGTTCGGTCGGCCGCCGTCGGCTTCGCACCGCTCATCTACGCCGACCCAACTTCATATTTGCGGGCGACCGCGACGTCGACGCCGTTCGTCGGCGTTTTGGTATCATTCACGTGGCGACGCCGACGTCGTTGCTCAAGGAGGACTACGGATGCTTCTTACGGTGATCGGCGCCACGGCACTTTATGGCGCGATGATTGCGGCGGACGCGGCCAAGGAGAAAGACGCGCCCGCCGGTCTGCGATCGGTGGTCGTTCAAGGAACGCCGCGGGAACGGGGAAGGATTCGCGGCGCCGCGTTCGCCGCCGAGATTAAGGCTGCGGTCGCCGATGAACCGCGTTTGAAGGATTCTCAACCTCCGAGCAAGCCGCTGGACGAAGAAATCGCCGGTCTCGCGGAAGGGGCCGGGGTGTCGGCCGACGACTTGCGGGCGATTCAGCCGGCGCTGGCGGCGAGCGTGACCGCAATTCCCTCGTTGTCGATCGCCGGCGGTCGAACGGTCGGACGCCGACTGTTGCAGGCCGTTCGCTTCGAGCCGACCGGTGCGAGTGAATCGGTCGAAATCGTGCAGGTGGTCGTTCGGTCGCCGGTGGGCGGCGGTATAGTCTATCTTACACGGCCCGCGCTGGCGGGCGCTTTCGCCGGTCTGAACGAACGGGGCGTTTCGATCGTCGCGTCGTCTAAGACGGGGGCGTCGCCGTCGATGGTGGACGCGGTGCAGTCGACGTTGGAACAGACGACTTCCTTCGGTGACGCCTTGGATCGATTGGACCGCGTGGCCGCCGCTGGCGACGGTTTCGTGATGGGGGACGGACGGTCCCAGGACGTTCGGTTCCTTGGTAAGACGGCCAACGAAACAAGTGCGACGATCGTCTACGGCAAAAATGATTCAGTCGATCCCGCGGGGTTCGCCGACGGCCTCTCGCGCGATATGGATTTGGAACGGCGTCGCGCTGAAGTCGACGGCCGGGGCGAGCCGTGGACGACGGCCGATCTGATGAAGGCGGTCGTGGACGGCTCGGTCGGCTTCGCCGGGGAAAAAACTCCGGCGGCGGGTTGCGTTATAAATCCTTCGGAGCTCGACGTTTGGACCATCGGGTCTAAGACAGCGGACGGCGTGTTCAGTCGAACGAACGTTGGAGCCGGCGGTTCCGGCGTCGCGGATTTGAGAGCGTCGCCGAGTACGATCGCTGTCGACGCGATTCAGAAGACGTCCGCCGAGCAGCGGCGTCGGTCTTATCGGATACGTCCGACGAAACGGTACGACGAAGTGGACGCGCCGACGTTGTACAGTCTCGGCGTCGAACCGTTCGACGTAGAGGAGACGCCGAAGACGGTCGACGCGGGCGTCCTGGTGACGAACGTGCGCTTTCCGTCGCCGGCCCCGTCGGAGCACCCGGAGAACAATATGGTGCCGGCCGAGTACTATCGGCCGGCGGGTCCTGGTCCGTTCCGCTGCGTCGTCGTGCTACACATCGCCGGCGGTGACTTCGAGCTTTCGCGTTTCTTATGCCGGGTGGCGTGCAGCGCGGGCAACGCGGCGCTTTTCATCAAGCTGCCGTATTACGGCGAACGCCGACCGCCGGGGAAATCGGCCCGTTTCATTTCCGAAGATTTGGAGAAAGGAATGAAGGCGGTTCGGCAGGGGGTGTTGGACCTTCGGCGGGCTTGCGACTGGATCGAAGCCCAACCGGACCTCGCCGCCCGGCCGATCGGAGTCTTCGGCGTCAGTCTCGGGGCGATCATCGGCAGTCTCGCCAGCGCCGTCGAACCGCGAATAAGTCACGGCTGCCTCGTCATGGGCGGAGCGAAACTGGAGCACGTCTTATTTGAATCGAACGAGAAGGACGCGAAGAGATTCCGCGCGATGTGGAGTAAGAACGGCGGCACGGCGGAATCGTTCGCCGAAATCTACGCGCCGTGCGACCCGGCGACGTACGCCGCCGGCTTGCAACGCCGATCGTTTCTCATGATCGAAGCGGAAAACGATGAAGTCATTCCGGCGGCGAGCCGACGGGCGCTGTGGGAAGCCGCCGGCCGACCGCCAACCGTTCGTTACCCGTGCGGCCATTACACCATGGTTCTCTACATGATGCCGGCGATGCAGCAGGCGTCGAAGTTCTTCCGCGAATGGCCGGCGCGAGCCGTCGTGGAGAAGTGAGGCCAAACCGCTCGGTTTACAGTTCAAAACGTATAACCTATTCCGCTTCCAACCTTCGCCGTCGGCCGGGTCGTTTGGTCCGTCAGCCGGCGCGCAACTTCGCCGAGGAATTTTCGTGGCTTCCACCACTCCGTCACCGACCGACACCGCTCCCGAAGACCTCGATCCCGCGGCGGCCGCCGCTGAAAAATCGGCCCGGCGGGCGCTCTTCATCGTCTTCCTCGTCGTTTTCATCGACCTTTTGGGCTTCGGCGTGGTGCTGCCGCTGTTGCCGTTGATCGCGCGACGGCTCGACGCCGACGGTCTGACCATCGGCCTCTTGTTGTCGTCGTTCTCAATCATGCAGTTCGTGTTCGCGCCACTGTGGGGGCGGGCGTCCGACGTGGTCGGCCGTCGGCCTATTCTGCTGCTGGGACTGTTCGGTTCGATCGTTTTCTACAGCCTTTTCGGCTACGCTTCGGTGGTCGAGAGCCTGCCGTTGCTATTCGCCGCCCGTATCGGGGCTGGTATCTGCGGCGCGACCATCGGCATCGCGCAGGCGGCGATCGCCGACAGCACGACCCCCGAAAAACGCACCCGCGGCATGGCGCTCATCGGGGCGGCCTTCGGCATCGGCTTCACCTTCGGCCCGATGATCGGCGCCGGCGCCTTGGCCTTCGACGATTGGATGCACCCCGGCGACGTCGAACGGATCAGTCCGCTGCCGGGCTACCTTGCCGCCGTCGTCTCGGCCGGCGCCTTCCTTTTGGCGGTCGCGCTGCTGCCGGAAACGCGCAAGTTCACCGCCGGACACTCCGCCGACGCCGGCCACGACCACCGCCATCGCGGCGTTTTCGAGCTGGCCCGGCTGCGCGTCGCCCTCTCAAAGCCGACTGTCGGCTTCCTGATTTTCGCCTTCTTTCTCGCCGTGGTCGCCTTCGCCGAGTTCGAGGGGACGCTGTCGCTGGTGGCGGACGAGAGCTTCGGCCTGTCGCCGCGGGGCACCGGGCTGGTGTTTGGGTACATCGGCGTCGTGCTGACCATCGCGCAAGGGTTCGTGGTGCGACGGTTGGCGAAATCGATCGCCGATGTGACGCTCTGTCGGCTGGGGGTCGCCATGATGATCCTGGGCATGGCCGGCTCGGCGACGGCGATCGTCGCCCAATCGCTGCTGTTGTTCCTATTGGTGCAGCCGATCTTGGTGACGGGGTTCGCGCTGATGAACAGCGCGTCGCAGGGGATGATTTCGCGCCGCACCCGCGCCGAGGACCAAGGGGCGGTCTTAGGCGTGAACCAGTCGGCGGCGGCGATGTCGCGGATCTTAGGCCCGATCATCGGCGCGGTGCTGTTCGACCGGGCGATGGACTTACCCTACTGGACCGGCGCCGCGCTCTTAGTCGTCCCGTTGGTCGCCTTCCTGCGGCTGCCGAAAGCCCCCGACGCGCCACAGAACCAATCCGCGGCGATGCCGTCCGAGCCTGAGTCGGTATAGCGAAGGTGGATCGCCGATTTGCATCGGGCCGGCTTGTGCGTCAACTAAGACGAATAGAACTTTGGAGCGGTAAAGGTGTTGCCTTACTCGGAATGGCCGTGTGAACCGCACCGTCGTTGGATCGCGGCCGGTAATGCATTCGGCGCGCATCTCATCGTCGCCGCTGTTGAATATGCGATAGACAGGATTCCGGCCGATGCCGATTCGGCGGCACGGGACATGGCGGCGATGGCGGCTCGCGATGCGGCGTACGGCGCCATGATGCTGCTTGACGGCCTAGCGTCCTCCGACCTCGGCCCTGATTTCCGCGCCGAGTACGTCTTAACGTGCCGTGTTCGGTCGCGGCCGTCTTGCGAGGTGGTCGAGGCGTTTGAGTTGGCTCCGGACGGCGATGGCCTGTGCATGGGCTTCCACGGTTGGCTCCCCGATGGGTTGCGTTATGTCGATCCCGACGAATTCGACCCACCCGAAGCGCCGGAAAGAAGTGAGCTTGGCCCTTCGGTGGCAGGAGGATGAGTGGCGCGCATCTTCCTCTACCTGGACGGTACGCAGCCCATTGGCCTGAACCTCATCGTCGCCGCACCAACCGGTCGCGTTTATGAGCACCAGTGCGCCAGATTGGCGACCGATTGCCAGCGACTCGAGGTCTATCTCATCGCAACAAGCGGCCCGGAAACGGCGCGGCCGTTGTCCGACTGGTTCTGACGGGAGTTCAGAGACTCCTGTTATCAACAGTTGACTGATTGGACCGACCGTCGCGTCCTAGTGCTGCGCGATTTGGTCGCTAAGATCCCTTGCTGGCGAGACGTGGCGGGCAATGAAAGTGGTTGCCATTTTTTTGAGCTTGACGGCGAACCGATGGACGAGTTCGTCGAAGCGTGGATTCCGGTACGGACTCCCTACGGTCCCGGCATGCTGGTCTTGGATAACTCGGACTGAACACCGTCGAACAGACTGTCGCACTGGGCGGCAACGGCTGGACCCTTGACTGTTGGTATCCCAATGTTGCGGAAGCAAGGCGAAACAAACGCCGTCACTTATAAACGTTGCGGGGGAAGGGAGGTGTTAATTGTCAGCGGGGCGAACTTTCCTCTGGCATTTTGCGGGCGACATCCTCGTTCGCTGCCCAAGCTGCGCCGGGCGCGGTCGTCTGTTTCGTCTTCCAGCGGCGCCGGGGCGCGTCGTCGGCTCGCGGTTCGTCTGCGCGGCGTGCGGGGCCGCGCGGGATTGGCCGTCGCGGCGGGGCCAACCGGTCCCCACTCTCGCAGCCGGCCCCGAACTTCACGGATTCGGGCTGTCGCTCTGGCTGCAAACCACGTGCAGCGGTGAAGTGCTTTGGGCGTACAACCTGCCGCATGTCGCGTTCATGGAGCGATACGTCGGGGCGCGAATGCGTTGCTTTCAATCGGCGAACGGCGCGTTTCTCGGTAACGGCACCCTGGAAAGCCGGCTTCCTCGGTGGATGCTGTCGGCCAAACACCGGGGCCTCATCCTGCGCGGGTTGAAGTCGCTGCGCAATCGGGCGGTTTGAACGCCGAACCCGGTGCGGCGTCCGACGCCCTCCCACAGGTCAACTTGACGACTTGAAATTCAGATCCGAAAACTCTCAGCCTTCCGGCAATTCTTCGACCGACGGTCGGCGCCGCGCGGGCGAAGGTTTGCGCGTAACGACGGCTTCCGGCTTCGCGACCGCGGTTTCGGTGGGTTTTTCGGTCGGCTTGCCGACCGTCTTACTGGTCTTCGAGCGCTTGCGGGCGGCTTCCCGCAACAAGTCGAGTTCTTCGACGGTCGCCGGGCGGGCGTCGCCCAGTCTTAGTTTGCGGATCTTAACCGGACCGATGCCGGTGCGTTTCAACTCCATCACCTTGTGGCCGATCTTCGCCAGCATTCGGCGGATTTCGCGGTTGTGACCTTCGCACAACACGATCTTCAGCCACGTGGCGTTGC
>JBOFFD010001330.1:0-4098 GCA_051648425.1 Planctomycetia bacterium | reverse complement strand
GCGAATGACAAACGGGCGCGTTCCGCTCGCACGTCCATAAGAATCCGACGTACCAAGGGAACTTGGGCGGCGGCTTCCGTCAAAATGAATGTACGCCCCGTCTTCACCGAAAAGCTCCTTCCTGTCGCTTTGACTACTCGACGCCCAACTCTAACGCGAATATCTTCGCCAGTCGGCGAAAATGCCGCGAAGCCCGGGAAGTTCTCAGGTTTCGCTGCATTCCCAGTTCCACTGAACGAAAAACTCTCCGTTCTTCGCCAGATTTGCCGAGGTCGGGCGTTCGGTGCGATCGGTACAGACCGTCCATTGAGTGGATCGTAGGGGAAAACTGGATTTTCGATCAAGCCCGGTTCATGAAAGAAGCAAGGCGGACGGGAAAAGCGAAAACGAAGCGGCGGCGGGTTTCGTCGACGCCCGACGGATCAAGCCGAAGGCGAAGGTCGCTCGGCGCGCACGTCGGCGTCGACCATCAGCGCGACGAGGTCGGTGAACGACGTCGTCGGCATCCAGCCGAGTTTCTCGCGCGCCTTGGAAGCGTCGCCGACGAGCAGGTCGACTTCGGTCGGTCGGAAGTGGTTTGGGTCGATCGAAACGTACTCGTCGGCGTCGAGACCGACGCGGGCGAAGGACGCGGTGAGAAATTCGCGGACGGAATGCGTCTCGCCGGTGGCGACCACGAAGTCGTCGGGTTCGTCCTGTTGCAGCATCCGCCACATGGCGTCGACGTAGTCGCCCGCGAAGCCCCAGTCTCGCATGGCGTCGAGGTTGCCGAGCGACAGCCGCTTGTCCAAACCGTGTTTGATGCGGGCCGCCGCCAGCGTGATCTTCCGGGTGACGAAGTTCTCGCCCCGTCGCGGCGATTCGTGATTGAACAGGATGCCGTTGCAGGCGAACAGGCCGTACGCTTCGCGGTAGTTGACCGTCTGGTGGTAGCTGAAAACCTTCGCGCACCCGTAGGGGCTGCGCGGACGGAACGGCGTGGTTTCGGTCTGTGGGCTTTCAACCACCCGCCCGAACATCTCGCTCGACGACGCCTGATAGAACCGCACCGGCCGCCGGCGGTGAAGTTGCCGCAACGCCTCCAGCAGCCGGATTGTTCCGAGGGCGTCGACGTCGACCGTGTATTCCGGCTGCTCGAACGAGTCGCGGACGTGGCTTTGGGCGGCGAGGTTGTAGACCTCGTCCGGCTCGATCTCGGCGATCAGTCGGCCCAGACACGGGCCGTCGCACATGTCGCCGGAGTGCAGCCGCAGGTTCTTCGCGGCGGCGTCGTCGCGCAGAAGGTGTTGCAGTCGGCCTAGGTTCGGGGTGCTGGTCCGCCGCACCAACCCGTGGACTTCGTACCCTTTGCCCAACAGCAGTTCACTGAGATAGGAACCGTCTTGCCCGGTGATGCCGGTGATGAACGCGCGGCGGATTGCCATAAAGCGATCGATTCCTGTCTAGGTCGCGGAGCTTTCGGGTCGACCCGACGCGAGGACGGTCAACCCGACGCCGTTGGATTCTACGAAGCCGACTCTTCCGCCGCCGCTCGGTGGGCGGCCGAACGGCGCCGGGCCGCGGCCGTCGCACCCGCGGCCGCCAGCCAGATCGCCAACGTTCCCGGTTCCGGCACCGGTTCCGGATCGCCCGGGCCGGGGCGGGGCGGCGTAGTCGTGTTGTAGTAGTTGTTCGTCGTGTTGTTGGTGATGTTCGTAATGTTCGTAATGTTCGTGACGTTGCTTGTCGACGGCACCGGCGGCGGCGGAATGTTCACGATCACATCGCCGGTCGTCACCCGCGTCGGCACCGTCGGCCCCGGCGTCAGAATCGGTCGGTTCGGCCCCGGAGTCACGCCGACGGTCGTCCCGCCGCCGTTGGATCCGCCCCCGCCGCCGCCCCCGAAAAAGCCTCCGCCTCCCGGCAGCGGTTGGACCGTCGGCGTCAAGATGCCCGGTCCAATCGACGCCGGCCCCCAGCCCAAGCCGATAAGGCTCTGCGGCGTGCCGGTGGGCGAGAACCAGCTCGCGAACTGCAAGTCCTGTTCTTCATCAGTGCCGGCGGCGTTCTCCAGCACCATCTCTTCGTCGGTCGCCGCCACGTTTTCGGTCGCCGACGCCGCTTCCGTCACCGTCGGCTCGACGATGTCGGCCGTCGACTTCAGCACCGCCTGCTTCGGGCAGACGACGATCGGTGCGACATAGGGTTGACACTGCACCCACATCGGCGGCGCGGAGTAGTAAGTCGCGCAGGGGGCGGGCGGGCAGTAGTTGTGATTGGGCATCCAACGGGGGCACGTCGCCGCCGTCGACATCAAAAGCACCAAAGTCGTCATCGCCGCCTCCTGAGTCGGGACGTGACGCACCATTCGGCGCAGCCACGCCACGGTCTCCAAATGCGCCAAGTTGCGCCGGCTGTGCCGGCATCCGATCCACCCCATTTATCGGTCGCGCGGCGGCAAAGACTGCAAAAGAAATACAAAGGGTAGATTCGGAAGAATCGCCTTTATCGGAGATTTGGGAGGTTCGGATGGGGCGGGGTGTTCCGTGACGGGTCGACCTACCGGTCCCGTCAATCCACCGGCTTGCCGATTTCCCGCATGGCCTTCTTCATGTCATCCCAGACTTCGCGTTTGGCGGCCGGGTTGCGCAGCAGGTAGGACGGGTGGTAGGTGGGTAGGACGGGGATGCCGCGGTAGTCGAACAGTTCGCCGCGTATTTTGGTGATGGCGACTTCGGTCGCCTTCTTGTTCAGCAGCCAGGCGGCGGCGTGTTTGCCGAGCGCCACAATCAGTTTCGGCCGCAGGATTTCCAGTTGCTGTTCCAAGTAGCCGCGGCAGTTCTCGACCTCGGCCGGTTCCGGCGGCCGATTGTTCGGCGGTCGGCATTTGAGGACGTTGCAGATATAGACGTCCTGCCGATCGATCTTGCAGGCGGTGATGATGCGGTCGAGCAGTTGCCCCGCCCGCCCGACGAACGGCACCCCCTGCCGGTCTTCGTCGGCCCCCGGCGCCTCGCCGACGAAACACAGTTCCGCGCCGGACTTGCCGTCGGCGAACACCGTTTGCGTGCGGGTGGCGGAAAGCTCCGCGCATTTCGTGCAGCCGGCGACCTGTGCGGCCAATACCGTCAGCGCGGCGGTCTTCTCGTCCACCGTCCGTTCTGGACCGGCGATCGGCGGCAATCCGCCCGGCGTCGAATCCTGCGGTTCGTCGAACAACGACGGTTTCGGCGGACGGGCCATGGGGTCGAGTTCCTCGGTGACCAGTGCGGCGGATTGAATCGCGGCGGCGGGCGGTTCTTCGGCGTCGACTGTTCGGCCTTCCAGGTGTTCGAGCTGAACGTAGTCGAGGCCCGCGCGGCGCAGCGCTTCAACCCGCTGCCGCCACAACCGCTCGACGCTCATTCAAAACCCGCCGATCGCTGGAAAACCGGACGGCTTAGCCATCCGCATCGGGCGACGACGGCCGTCGTCGCCAACAGTAAAAAACCGGCCGTCCCCTCCCATCGTACAAGTCCGGTCTTAAAGACGATGAGCGCGTTGAAAACAATGAAGCCGAGGAAGAATTGCAGCGCCGCGTGCAACCTCGGCCGGCGACGACCGTACGTCGCATGGCCGCACCATCGCCACCAAACGGCGTCCAGCAGCCACAGGCCGACGAACACGTAATTCACGTAGACGCCGCCCCCCCAATTCCAGCCGACGACGACGGCGGTTTGACGGGCGGTTTCCGCGACGAGCGCGTCGTGGTTCCAGCGATGGACGAAATGCAGCGCCGATACGACGTGCATGACGCAGAAAAGGGCGCCGGCGGTCCACAGGTCGCGGGCCAGGTCCAACCGGCGGGACGTAATGCGCAGCGTTAGCGCCGCGAAATACAACGTCATCGCCAGTTGAATGGAAAGAACGACCACCACCACCGCGCGCCCTTTCGTCCGCCCGTCGACTCAGTACTTTTATAGGAGCCGACGGTTTGAAGGGCGCGAAGAGGAACCGTTACTGGTGCGCCACTGGCAGAAGGCAAAGACTCCTTGTTAGCCGCCGCTTTCCTCAGCGGCGCGTCCGATCTTCGTCGTACGACGGCAACCGAAGGACGAGGACGCGCCGCTGAGGAAAGCG
>JBOFFD010001329.1:0-7245 GCA_051648425.1 Planctomycetia bacterium | reverse complement strand
CCGGCAAGTCGACCCTCCTCAGCCGCGTCAGCAAGGCGCAGCCGGAAATCGCCGACTACCCCTTCACCACCAAAACCCCCAACCTCGGCATCTGCCAGTTGGACGAAGACCACCGCTGCGTCATCGCCGACATCCCCGGCCTGATCGAAGGCGCCCATGCGGGCATTGGCCTCGGCCACGAGTTCCTTCGCCACGTCGAACGCACCAAGTCGCTCATCCACCTGGTCGAATGCCTGCCGCTCGACGGGTCGTCGCCGGTGCGGAACTATCGCACCATCCGCAACGAACTGGGCCTGTACAGTCCGAAGCTGGCCGCCAAGCCGGAACTCGTCGTCTTGTCGAAGGCCGAGCTGCTCGACCCGTTGGAACTGCTCGCGATTCAAACCGAAATGGCGGCCGAGATCGGCAAACCAGTGGCGACCGTCTCGGCCGTCACTGGCGCCGGCCTCCGCGACCTCATCTCCTCGGTGCGCCGCCAGTGGACCGAAGAAGCCGAAACCACCGCCGCCGCTCGCTCTTAGGTTCTGTAGAACAGCGGCGGGTTAGGGAAAACGACCCCCGGCTTTAGGAAGACGGACGGCGCCCGACCGTCGGGCCTGACGCTTTTTCTTCGGAACCGCCGCGTGACGACGAAGATCCAACCACCGACCGGCGATGCTCCGCCGACCGTCGGCCCGCCCGGAGCCGGCGTCTCGGTGCTGGTGGCCGACGACGACGCCGTCGCCCGGCGGATGCTGTCGCGGCATTTGGAGAAGGCCGGCTTTCAGGTCACGGTCGCCGCCGACGGCGACGAACTGATCGCCAAGCTCGACGCCGACCGCACCGACGTTCAGGTCGCCCTGGTCGATCTTCAAATGCCCCGCCACTCCGGCATGGAATGCCTTCGCCACATCACCCGCCACCACCCCGACGTGCAGGCGGTGATGATGTCGCAGTACGGCCAAATCCGCGACGCCGTCGAAGCGATGAAGCAGGGCGCTTTCGAGTACATCACCAAGCCGGTCGACCCGGAGGAACTGGTCGCGCGGGTGCAGCAGGCGGCCCGCGCCGCCCAACTGGCCCGCGAAAACCGCGTGCTGCGCCACGCCGTCGGCCTGCCCGCCCTGGCGGCCGACTTCATCGGCCGCTCGCCCGCCTTGCAGACCGTTTTGAAGCAGGCCGATCGGGTCGCCGACCTCGATGAAACCGTCCTGGTCACCGGCGAAAGCGGCACCGGCAAAACCACGCTGGCCCGCCTCATGCACCAAGCGGGCGCCCGCGCCCCGCATCCGTTCGTGTCGGTAAGCTGCGCCTCGCTGCCGCGCGATCTGGTGGAAGCCGAGCTGTTCGGCCACGTTCGCGGCGCCTACACCGGCGCCGTCGCCGATCGACCGGGACGAGCGGAAATGGCCGACGGCGGCACGCTCTTCCTGGACGAAGTCGGCGACCTGCCGCTGGAACTGCAACCGAAACTGCTCACCTTCCTGCAAGACCGAGTCGTCCGTCGGATCGGCGAAAACCGCGACCGGCCGGTCGACGTCCGCATCATCGCCGCCACGAACAAGAACCTCGAAACGATGTGCCGGGAGCGCACGTTCCGCGAAGACCTGTTCTTTCGGCTGGCGGTGCTGCCGATCGACATGCCGCCGCTGCGCGACCACCCTGAAGACGTGCTGCCGCTGGCGGATCATTCGCTGGAGCGGATCGGCCGGCAACGGCAGACGGCGCCGCCGCGCTTGACCGACGACGCGAAACGGGCGCTGGTGGAACACCCATGGCCGGGGAACGTACGCGAGCTGCAAAACACGCTGCAGCGGGCCTCGGCGTTCTGCCAGGGGGGCGTCATCGACCGCGCGGATTTGTCGCTGCGCGGCGGCGTCGCGATTTCGGCTCCCGCCGCCGCGGCGCCGCCTTCACTCGCCGGCCGAACCTTAGCCGAGCTGGAGCGTCAAGCGATCATCGACACCCTCGCCGCGTGCGGCGGCAATAAGAAGGCGGCCGCCCGCAAGCTCGGCATCGACGAGAAATCGATCTACAACAAAATGAAACGACTCGGCGTCGGCGACTTGGAATGATTCCACTCTCTTAGAGAGCGACGGATTCAGTACGACCTTGAGCGTGCATTCAGATTCACGGGTTGTTCGGGAAAGACTTCCATGACTGCAACGTCCTCGCCGTTGCCCGCCGACGACGTTTCCAACCGCGTCGCGTTCGTCGGTTTGGCGGTCGTGCTGGCCTGCACGGCGTTCGCGCGGATTCAACTGCTGCCGGTCTGTCTGGAACGGGACGAGGGCGAATACGCGTACATGGGGGCGCTGCTCTTAGACGGCGCGACGCCGTACGTCGAAGCGGCGAACATGAAGTGGCCCGGCGCTTATCTGGTCCATGCGGCGGGACTGGCGGTCTTCGGGCGGACGACGGAAGGGGTTCATGCGACGTTGGCCGTGGCGAACCTGGCGTCGGTCGCGGTCATGTTCGTCGTAGGACGGCGGTTGGCCGGCAACGGCGCGGCGGTCTCGGCGGCGGCGGTCTTCGCCGCGTACATGCTCTACCCGCGACTGTCGGGGTTCGCCGGGCACGCCACGCACTACGTCGTCGCGTTCGCGCTGCCCGGTTTGGCCCTATTGGCCCGCGGTCCCGCCCGCCTGCCGCCGGCGTCCTTCTTTCTTGCCGGTTTGTGGTTCGGAGCCGCCGGCCTCATGAAACAGCCTGGGTTGGCGTTCGCGGGCTTCGGCGCCGTTTTGACGCTCGCGACCTGCTTTGAAGCCGACGGCTTGACGCTCCGCCGCGCGGCGCTTCGACTCATCCTGCTAGGTCTCGGCGTTCTGACGCCGTTGGCCGCCGTGCTGGTCTGGCTTGGGGCGATCGGCGCGCTGCCGCCCTTCTACTTTTGGACGGTGAAATACATTCGGACCTACGGCGCGGAATGCTCTTGGGGCGAGGTCCTGGAGCGGGCCTGGAGTTGCACCGCCTACAACTTCGACGGCCCGTTCCTGCCCCTGGCGGTGATGGCGTACTTGGGGATGATCCTTCGGCCCGTGGGTCGCGCCGCGGGGTTCGACGCCCGCTTCTTCGCCCTGCTCCTGTTCCTATTCTCGGCCGTGGCGGTCGTTCCGGGGTTTCATTTCCGCAACCACTATTACCTTCTTTTGGGACCGGCCGTCGCGACGGCGGCGGCGCTTGGGGCCGACCGACTGCGGCGCACGCTCTTTCCTCGACCGTCGCCGCCGCTTTCAACGCTGAAAATCGCGGCGTTCGCGACGATGCTGCTGCTGCCGATCGCGGCCGGGCCGCGCGGATACCTCGTTGACGCCGACGAGTTCGGCCAACGGATGTACTGGCGGAACCCGTTCCCCGATTCGCCAGAAATCGCCCGCCACCTTCGGCAAAATACGACGCCGGCCGACCGCATCGGCATCGTCGGTTCGGAACCGCAGATCTTCTTCCTGGCCGACCGCCGGTCGGCGACGCCGTTCCTGTACGTCTACTCGCTGGTCGAGAAGCAGCCGTACGCCGCTGAAATGCAGCAGCGTTTCCTTGACGACCTCGTGCGAAATCCGCCGAAGTTCCTGGTCGTGGTCAATCACCATTTCTCTTGGCTGCGGAACGGCGAGGTCGCCGACGCCGTGACGCCGGCGGTCGCGCGGCTGACGGCCGAGCAGTACGGCCTCGTGGGGGTGTGCGACACCGAACGGCCGCGCGGCGAGCCGATCTTGTGGGACGACGACGCGAAGAACGCCGACCCGTCCGGGCCCACGGTGATTTCGATCTACCGCCGCCGCGACGAATCGCCGAAATAGGGCCTCAAGCCGACGATCTTCAGACTGAACCATCCTCACTTCATCCTCTTACAGTCTCAATAATGCACCATTCGACATAGCGTCTAAATTACTGTTAGAGTCGTGTCTCGAAATGGGCGTCGGCTTTGGCTCCCGTGGCTCGCCGAAAGCGGCCTAACGGCGTCGGCGGGCTGATTTTTTCCGAGACTTCCGCGAATTACGCGAAGAGTACGGCCGGAATTTTTATTTCTGCTTCGGTTCGCCTACATGGTTAATTAGGACGTTACACACGTTTCTGGATAACGCGCCGCTTGAAACGACGGACGAAAGCAACGTCTTTCCGGCGGTTGGCGTGCAATGACTTCGGTACTAAAAATCGATCAGGGGGCATGTCGTGAAGAAGAGGATCGCCTCGGCGGCCGCAGCGAGCGGACCGTCCGCCTTGGTGAAGGCGGTCAAATCGCCGGACGTGGAAAAGCGAACGGCCGAGACGGCGGATGAAGCGGGCTGGACCTTCTTCAGCAATCACGCCCACGTCTTCTTCTGCATCGCCGCCGACCCTGAAATCCGACTGCGCGACATAGCCGAAAAGGTGGGGATCACGGAGCGGGCGGTGCAGCACATCGTGGCCGACTTGGTTCGCGGCGGTTACTTGTCGCGAACGCGCAGCGGTCGACGCAACCGGTATTCCGCTCACTTGACTCTGCCGTTGCGGCACCCGATCGAGGCGCACCAAACGATCGGCACGTTGGTGCAGGTCGTTCTCGGGAAGCGCCGCCCGGCCCGGACGACCGCCGACGGCATCTCATCCCGCCACGAAGCCGACAGTCATG
This sequence comes from Planctomycetia bacterium, assembly GCA_051648425.1. Taxonomy (GTDB): domain Bacteria; phylum Planctomycetota; class Planctomycetia; order Kolteriales; family Kolteriaceae; genus JBOFFD01. The sequence continues at coordinate 2,654 of JBOFFD010001329.1, read as the reverse complement.
CGGCAGTCGAGATGACCGCCGACGGCTGAGACACAGCAGAACGATCACCGCAGCAACTTCTAGGGAACGGTGAAACCGGCGGCGGCCAGGGTTTTGCGGAGGCCGGTCGGGGTGGAGATGATGGCCACCTCCGAGTCGCCGCCGAGGGTGGACCCGACGAGCCGACCTTGTGCGTCGACGACCGGTCCGCCGCTGAAGCCGCGCATTTCAAAGCGGTCGTGCAGTCGCACGGTCAGTCCACCCAGTTCTTCGCCCATTACCTGGGCCCGGTAGGTTTTCTGCGGTCCATCGCCTTCGGCGTAAGGCCGACCGACGATCCAGACCCAGTCGCCGGGGGCCGGGTCGGCCGTGGCGAGGGTGAGCGCCGGCAGCTCGGCGCCCTTCTCGCCGAGCGGCCAAACGACCAAGTCGTCGGAAGCGTCACCCTCGTCGAAGGAGCGACCGAGGTAGGTCGGCCGACCCGGCAGCGCGACGAGCTCCCCGCCTTCCATCGAGTGCAGCGACCCTTTCACGACTTCCTTCCAGCCGGCGGCGTCATCCATCACGTGGACGGCGGTCAGCATCGCCCGCTTGCCGGTCGAATCGGCGACGAGGAACGCGGTGCCGGCGGCCGACGGGCCTTGGGCGAGCTGGTAGACGGGCCGCAGCGCGGCCGTCGGCGGCAGGGCCGGCGGTTGTTCGGGAGCGGGCGTCGCCGGCGCGACGACGGCCGACGCGTCTTTCTGAGCGCGGCGCTCCGCCCGTTGCCGCTGGCGGCAGGTGTTGAGAAAGAAAATCGCCCCGCCGATGAGAAGTAGGCGTACGAAGATCATCGTTTGTTCCCTGGGCGTCGTCGGAATTGTTTTGCCGATGTGGCATTGATGACGACGGCATCCATCATGGTGGAAGGCGAACGTCGCGGCCACCCGACCCGGCGAAACAAGATCCTCTCGGGCGGAAATCAGCCGGCGGGGGCGTCGAACCGCACATCGACGGCGCGGCTGTGGGCAGTGAGACCTTCCTTGGCGGCCAACCGTCGCACGTCGTCGGCGACTTCCTTCAACCGGTCCTTCGAGTACGAAACGACGCTCATCGGTCTTAGGAAGTCATTCGCCGAAAGCCCCGACGCGAACCGCGCCGTAGCGCCGGTCGGCAGCGTATGCGACGGACCGGCGATGTAGTCGCCCACTGGCACCGGGGTGTACGCACCCAGGAACACCGTGCCGGCGGCGTCGATCTTCGCCAGCGTCGCCTCCGGATCAACGGTGGCGATCTGCAAATGCTCGGCCGCGAACTCGTTGGCCAGCTTGCAGCCGGCGGCCTCGTCGGCCACCGTCACCAGCGCCCCGTACGCCTCCAGGCTGTCCCGCGCCAGTTCGCCCCGTTCCAGCGTTTCCAACTGCCGGGCGACGGCCGCCGCCACTTTGTCCGCCAGGCCGGCCGCCCACGTTACCAAGATCGCCGACCCCGGCGAATGCTCGGCCTGCGCGATCAAGTCGGCCGCCGCGAACTCCGGGTCGGCCGATTCGTCGGCCAGCACCAGCACTTCACTGGGACCGGAAAACATGTCGATGCCGACCCGTCCCGCCATCGCCTGCTTCGCCAGCGCGACGAACAAGCTGCCCGGCCCGACGATCTTGTCGACTGCCGGCACGCCGTCGACCCCGCACGCCAGCATCGCCACGCCCTGCGCCCCGCCGACGCGATAAACTTCCGTCACGCCCAGTTCGTGGCAGGCGGCGAGCAGGTCCGGGTTGTCGGCGCCGAACGGCGTCGGCGGCGCGACGACGGCGATCTCCTTGACGCCAGCGGCCTGGGCCGGCACGACGGTCATGAGCAGCGTCGACGGATAAGCCGCCGCACCGCCCGGCACGCAGACCCCCACGCGCCGCAACGGTCGATAGACCACTCGCAGGTCGTTGCCGGGGGCGCCCAGCCGTTTTTCCGCGTGCAGGATGCCTTTCTGGAAGTAGTCGAGGTTGGCGCGGATGCGCCGCAGCGTCGCCAGATACTCGGGGTCGGCGGCGGCGTGGGCGGCGGCGATTTCGGCGGCCGACACGCGGATCGTCGCGGCGGTGAGGTCGGCGCCGTCGAGCTTGCGGCCGTACTCCAGCACGGCGTCGAGGCCGCGGGTCGCCACGTCGGTGCAGATGCGGTCGACCACCTGCCGGGGCGTCAGCGGCGCGCCGAAGACGGTTTCCGTGAGCCGGCGGCCTTTCGGCGACACGACGTCACCCTGCGGGCTTAAGAGTCGGCGGATGTCGCGAAGAGCCGCCGCGGCCGCCACCGGATCCTGTGTACAGTCGATCAAGCGCATCGGTCGTCGCCGTTCCTTCATTTCTTCTTCGAGTGTCACCTCGAGTGTTGGTTCGGGGGTAAGATCAGGAGTGTCAGGCGGCCTGGGCGTCACGTTTTTTTGATCGTCCCCGAGGGCGGACGGCGCTAAGACGACCGGTGCGACGGGAGTAAGTCCCGTCGACGGACTCAGTGAACCAGCGCCCGGCCGACGCAGCCACGCCAAGAGCAACGCACCGACGACGATCATTCCCAGGCTGACGTTCTGGGAAATCGTCAGGCCGTCCGCCATCGGGTTTTCGTCGAACCGCAGGTACTCGATCTGAAAGCGGGTGGCGCCGTACAGCAGCGCCAACAAGGCGATCAGTTCGCCGTTCCGC
>JBOFFD010001328.1:0-12849 GCA_051648425.1 Planctomycetia bacterium | reverse complement strand
GGTCGGCGACTCGCCCGCCATGAAGCGACTCGAAGCGATTCTCGCCAAGGTCGCCCCCACCGATTCGACGGTGTTGATCCTCGGGGAGACCGGCACCGGTAAGGAAGTCGTCGCCCGCACGGTGCACGAGCAGAGTCGGCGGACGTCGATGCCGTACGTGCCGGTCAACTGCGGCGCGCTGCCGGAACATCTGGTCGAAAGCGAACTGTTCGGCCACCGCAAGGGGGCGTTCACCGGCGCCGACCAAAACCGCAAGGGATTGTTCGAGGTCGCCAACGGCGGTACGCTGTTTCTCGACGAAGTCGGCGAACTGCCGAAGGCGATGCAGGCGAAACTGTTGCGTTTTCTGGAGTCGCGGGAGATCCGTCGGGTGGGCGAAAACGAGCCGTTCCAAGTCGACGTACGGGTGGTTTGCGCCACCAACCGCGACCTGCGGGCGATGTCGTCGACCGATGATTTCCGCGAAGACCTGTACTTCCGAATCAATACCTTCGAGGTGCATCTGCCGAGCCTGCGCGAACGGCTGGGCGACCTCCCGGCGCTGGCCGAGCACCTGCTTGTGCGGGCGGCGAAGGGGAAGGACGTCGCTAAGCTGTTGACGCCGGCGGCCCTGGCGGCCCTTTGCTCGCACGAATGGCCGGGCAACGTCCGCGAGTTGGCGAACGTCATGGAATACGCCTACATCGTCTCGGGTGGTGGGCCGATCCTCGCGGAGCACCTGCCGTCGCACCTTCAGAACGCCAAGGGATCGCCGTCTGCCGGTGTCGTGGCCGCGGCGACGATCGGCGCCACGCCGTCGACGGCTTCCATCGTCGGTGACAAACTCATGACGCTGCACGAACTGGAAATGCAGTATCTGCTTCAGGTTCTCGAGAAGAACAACGGCAACAAACCGGAAACCGCGCGACAGCTCGGCATCAGTCTCAAGACGCTGTACAACAAACTGAACGCCTTGCAGGAATCGACGTCTTCGCTGGCGGGCTGACGACGGTGAAGTCGTCGCCGCCCGCTGCGGCAACTCGGTTGATACTTCCGTCGTGCTAGACGGGCGTCGTGTCGAACAGCGTCTGTCTAGACAAATGCAGTCGACGGTCGGTTCCGACGCGAATGACCAGCGTCGGGCCGTCTTCCGGTGTGCGGGGAGCGGTGCGGTACATGCCATGGCCTTCCGTGCGGGCCGCGTCAACCGCGTCTTCAATCGTCGTGAAATCGCCGAACCTTTCCCAAATCCTTGTGGCAGGGTCGCGGCGGAGTAAGAGAGTCATCAAAGTCCAATCTTGAGAGTCGCCGTTGCATACGACTGATTCGCGGGGTCGGCGTCGCACGAATACTTGTTGGAAATATAGTCTGCATCCAGATCAATGGAGCTGGGGTTTTCCCGGATAACCCGAAAGAAAACAGATCGTTTCCATTCCGACCGCCAAGGGACGAGCCTTCGCTCGGTTGTCCGCCGCCGCCGCCGCCCGTACACCTTCCCTCTGCCTTGAACCACTCTTCACGGAAAGGGCTTTGCGTGGGCGACATCCCCAGCGTTTCGACCGATTCGAATCGTTCCGATCAAGTCGGTCCCTGGTACAAAGACGTTAACCGGTACCACGTTTGGGTGTTCTTCGTCGCCGCCCTCGGGTGGCTTTTCGACACCATGGACCAGCGGATCTTCTTGACCACCCGCCGTGACGCCACCATCGAATTGATGGGGTACGTGAAGGATCCAAAGACCGATGCGATCGTCAAGAAGGGCGATCAAACGCTGACAGCCGAGGAGGTCGCCGCGGCCAACAAGCTCGTGGTGACTTGGAGCGGCTACGCGACGACGGTCTTCATGTTGGGCTGGGCGACCGGCGGTCTCGTCTTCGGCGTGCTTGGCGACAAGTGGGGCCGAGCCAGGACGATGCTGCTGACGATTCTGATCTACTCGCTGTTCACCGGACTGTCGGCCTTCGCCCGCAACCCCACCGAGTTCATGATCTTTCGGTTCATCACCGGGCTGGGGGTCGGCGGCGAGTTCGCCGCCGGCGTCGCGCTTTTGGCCGAAACGCTGCCGGCCCGCGTCCGCCCGTTGGCGCTCGGTTCGTTGCAGGCCCTTTCCGCCGTCGGCAACATCACCGGATCGCTGTTGGGCATCTGGATCGGCAACTGGCGGTACATGTACTTGGTCGGCACGATTCCGGCGCTGATGGTGGTGTTGGTGCGCGGCAACTTGAAGGAGCCCGACACCTGGAAGAAGGCGGCCGCGGAGGAGGAATCAGCCGAGAAAGCCGTCGAGGCGGGCCAGGCGCCGGCCGCCGCCGCCAAAGAGATGGGCAGCCTGAAGGAGATGCTCGGCGACCCGCGCTGGCGACGGCACACCATCATTGGGCTGTGCCTAGCGCTGGCGGGGGTCATCGGCTTGTGGGGCGTCGGCTTTTGGAGCTTTGAACTGGTCAGCGTCGCCTTGAAGGGCAAGTCGACCGAGGAAGTGCGGTTCGCCCGGTCGGTCGGAACCGCGTTGCAGGACGTCGGCGCCTTCTGCGGCATCTACACCTTCACCTTCATTTGCACGTTCGTCGGACGGAAGGCGGCCTTCTGTTTCGGCTACGTGATGGCGCTGTTCTCCGTGATCTTCGTCTTCGGCTTCATGAAGACGGAGCAAGACGTCTACTGGATGTTGCCGCTTCTGGGATTCGGAACGCTTTCAGTTTTCGGCGGCTTCGCCATCTACTTCCCCGAACTGTATCCGGTTCGACTGCGAAGCACCGGCACCGGCTTCTGCTACAACGTCGCCCGCTACGTCGCCGCGTTCGCCCCGTTCCTACTGGTCTACCTCATCGAAGTCTTCAAGCCGATGGACTTGAAGATTCTAAGTTCCTTCGGCGGGTCCGACGAGCCGTTCCGCTACGCCTGCATCGCGGTCAGCGGCATCTTCGTCTTAGGGCTTGCGACGTTGTTCTTCGCGCCCGAAACGAAGGGCCGCCCGCTGCCGGAGTAGGTTGGGCGGTGACAGGTCATTCCGCGCCGCAGCAACGGGTCGTCAGACCCGTTCGCAGAACGCGCAGGTCAATCAGTTTGAAGTTTTGCAGCTTGCCGTCGTTCACGTCGTCCTGAATGACGAGCACGCCGTTGGGAAACTTGGGGCCGAGCGGCGTTGATTCGGCGTCGACGCCGTCGGTCCCACTCGTCCCGTCGATTCCCGCAAAGTCAACCACTTTGAATTGGCCGAGGTAGGCGTTCGGCGCCTGCCGCTGGTAGACGAAGTACTCGTCGCTGCCCTGGCTCGACACGACTAAGAGACCCGTGCCGTTCGGTTCGACGACGATCGTCAAGCCTTCGACGTCGGGCGTCAGCCGGCCGCCGAACTCCTTCGTCGAATCGACGAGGGTTCCGGTCGCCGATCCGTTCGCCTCGGCCGAGAATTTCCAGACGCCGCGGGCTTCCTCGCCAATGTACAGCACGCCGAGTTCGTCGTCGGCGACGCAGCCTTCCGTCTGGGTGTCGACCTTCAGCGACCGCACTTTCCGGGCGTCGATCTTTCCTTCCGCGTCGAACAGTTCCCATTGCTCGATTTGACCCTTCTTCGAGTTGACGAAGGCGTAATACTTCTGGTCGGTTCGGCTCTTGTAGAGGCAGGTGCCGTAGACGTCGAAGTCGATCTTGATCGGCCGGGCGGCCGCTTCGACCCATTTCTTCGCCGCCGCGTCGTACTTGTACAGCGCCAGTACGTTCTTCTTCCGTTCGGCCGCCATCGCTATGTCGACGTTCTTGCCGGCCAGCGGAAAATCGTACTTCACGTCGATGTTGTTCATTTGGCCGTCGGCGAGGAACTGAACGACCTTGCCTTCGAGATCAAAGACGGCGATCCCGCGTTTCTTATCAGTCCCCAGAACCCGGCTCTCGGCGGGATTGTTCCGGTCGACCCAAACGGCCGGGTCGTCGGCGGCGTCGCCCTCGGTCTCCACGGCTTCGGTTTCAACCTTCGGCGTGATGCGGAACTCGTGGTCGCCCGCGGCCGGGGCGGCACCGACGGCGAGCAGAATCGTCAGAGCGAAATTCAGATTCATCGTAGATGCAATGCTCCAAGGCGAGTTTAGATGCGGAGAGGGGTCGCAAGAAACAACAAGGGCGGACGGGGTGACACCGGCGGCGAAGCACGGTCTGCACGGCGTCCGCCCAAGGCGGATTTCGGTGGGAAAGTTGAGTCAGATCACCATTTGACGATTTCGTCGCCGGCGATGGAGCCCATTCCACGCCACATCATCCCGTCGATGCTGCTGGAGATAAAGTGAACCGAGCCGTCGCCCATCAAAGCGTTCACGCCGCCAACGTGGTAGCTGCGAGACGTGATAGCGCCCATGACTGGGTGCGGGGCGCCGTTAAAGTTGCCGGCCCGCGACTCGCGACGGTTGAGAATGTTGACGTCCCAGACGCCGGCGCCAATGGGAGGCGTGGGGGTGTCGTACCCCGCCGGAGGATTCCATTGGCTGGCCGAGACGAAATTGGGCGGTTGGGCGGTGGTCATGCCCGTCTGCCGACTGGCACCGTCGTTCCATTGGGTGTGCATGATCGAGCTTTTATTGTTGAAGTTCATGATGTCATACTGCGAAAGATTGCCCGGCGGGTAGACCTGATCGAAGCCGGTGCCGGCCATACCCATCAGGTTTGGGCCGGTGTTGCTGTTAGGAAAGTCGCGAAGGCCCGGTTGCCAAGTCTTCACTTCGGCGGCGAAGATCGTCTTCGACATACCGTCCGAGATGCTCCTTGGGCGAGTGCTGCTATTGGCATGGAACGGGGAACGAGGGACATCCTGAGTCGACAGGAGAGGCGTCCCGCTCCACATGTACCAGTCGCCCATGTTCATGCCATAGTTCGTTCCGTATTGCGGTCCGAAATCGCCAGGTTCGCCGATTTGAGCGAATGGGTCGGAGGGGCAGAGGAACGTCGCGACGCGAGTGAGGCACGACGTCGAGTTCTCGGCGACCTGCGATTCGACTTCAAAGTTGAGTGAGTTGGAGAGACCATCCAGTTCCAAGAACGGGAAGATGAACGAGTGGACGCCCCATTTGTTGAACGTCGTGCGGTCCGCGTTCCCGGGATCTCGACCCGCGATGCCCTGCGGCGGGAAGACGTTGAAGGCGCTTTCGTAAGCGGTGATGGCCAGGCCGAACTGCTTCAGGTTGTTGGAGCATTGGCTGCGGCGGGCGGCTTCGCGGGCCTGCTGGATGGCGGGGAGCAGCAAGGCGACGAGCACGCCGATGATGGCGATGACCACCAACAGTTCGATCAACGTGAAGCCGGGATTCGGCCGACGGAGTTTGAAAAAGTGCGAACGATCTGTCATGTTGCAATCCTTCGGGTGGGATGGAAAACTAGTGGAATAATCGGGCTTGACAAACCTGGAATAAAAAGCCCATTTCAACGTAGGAAATATGGAGGGGGGGCCGACGCGAAACAAGCTATTCGACGACTCTTAACGCGATCTTCACATTTCTTTCGACGTAAAGTCATTCGCCGTAATGGGAAAGTAATCGACGCAAAGTTTCCGCGATCCGCTTTCGGCTGTCCACCGGCTCGAGGATTTCAGCTTCCGTTCCCAAACCGAGAGTCTTTGCAATGATTTCATTTTCATATGCGGACGGTATCGTCAGCAGCAGGCTGCCGTCAGTCTGCATTTCTTCCGACTGTTTCGGGTGCCACGGCGTCTCGCGCACCCAGGCTGCCACCTGCGCTGTGAAGCGGATCTTAAAGGCGCGGGCCGTCTCGGTGCCGCGGAAGAGGGTTAGGCTGTTGGCGAAAATCGCGTCGACGTCGACCTCTTGGCGAGGTTGGAAACGGCGGTCGAGTTCGTCGGCGCGAAGGAAGCGGTCGAGCTTCAGCGTTCGCATTTCAGGGTTCTGGTCAGCGGGCGTCGGCTCGTTCTTCGTCGAGTAGGCCGCGACGACGTACACCCCTTGCTGGTACAACACCACCTTGTACGGCTCGATGTAACGCACCGCCGGCGCCTTGCCCGCCGACTGATACTCGATTTCCAACGCCCGGTTCTGCTCGATGCAGCGGTTGACGGTCGTCAGAATGCCGCGCTTGCCGGCGTACGATTTGACCGGCCCCCGCTTGATCGACAGCCATGATCGCTGCTCGACGAAGTGGTTCCAGGCCGTCTCCGGCAGGCTTTCGCGCAGTTTGGTCCAAAAGGATTCGATCCCCAACCAGAAATGCGTTCCTTCCAGGGGAAAGAGCAGCTCTCGGCCGACCGACAGCGCCAACAGCTCCGTCGCCGACGCCGTCACCTGCGGCAGTTTCCGCAGCCGGTCGCCCATCCGCCAGACTACCGCCGACCCGCCCGCCGGCGCCGGCTCGGAATCAAGATCGAAGCCGGCCGCCTGCAACGCTTCCAGATCGCGCCGCACCGTCCGCGGCGACAACTTTCCCAACCCCAAGTCGTCGACCAGCCGGTTCGTCAGTTCGTCGAGCGACAGGCCGAGGCGCGACGCTTCCAAGACCTGTAGCAGCCGATGCTGTCGGACGATCTGCTCGTTTCGTGCCATGACGCCCTTCATCGACGGAAAAAAACCTGTACGTGCCTTCAGTATGAACTATGGGGTTCAGGGAGCGTCCGCCAGTTTCCCGCGACCCTTTCGCCGCCCCGCCGCGTAATCCATGCGGACGAACGAAACGGCTGGGAAACCTGCCTTGGGACCACTTGCGATTGACGCGAACGCCGCCGTCGAACACCTTCTGCGGAGATCGACACCGTAGGAGTGCTGCAGATGCCGTCTGAAGAAACACGATCGAACGTTCGGGACGCCGTTGAAGTGGCGTCGTTCCTTGCCGGCGCCGGGGCGCTTGCCGCCTTGTGGATGCGCTGGTGGATCCACGGCGCGCCGGCCTCGCCGTTTCGGCTGCAATACTTGGCGGCGTTGTTGCTCGTGGGCTTCACTGTTTTCATGGCGCTGCGGATACGGCGGATTCGGGCGGTGCGGATACTGGCCGTCGTGCCGATGATCGGACTTTCGGCCGTGGCGCTCTTGGCCTGTTTCGGTCGGCAGCACCAGTACGCCGAGCTGGCGAGCCACTTTCGGTTCCACTACATGGTCGGCTTCGCGGGGCTGACCGCCGTGTTTCTGTTTCTTCGCCATCGGCCGTACGCCGTCGGCTGCGTCGCCGCCGCGCTGGCCCATGCGGGTATGGTCGGTTCCTATTGGATACCCGAACGTCAGCCGGCGGTGGCCGACCCGCTGCCGCTGCGGGTGCTCGTGGCCAACGTCTTGTACTGCAACGACCGCAGTGACGAAGTCTTGGCCATGATGAAGTCGACCGACGCCGACGTCCTCTTGGTCATGGAGTTGACGACGACCTGGTCCGATGCGTTGAAACCGCTCGACGAAACCCATCCGCACCAGAAACAGTACGCGACCGGGTCGTCGACGGCGCACGGCATCGGCCTATGGAGCAAGCGGCCGCTCGACGACTTCGAGGTCGTCACGAAAGGTCGGGTTAGGGACCAATACTGGATCGTCGGTCGATTGGGAACGGGCACGGACGCAGTGACGATCGTGGGGATCCATCCGCCGCCGCCGGTGAAGAAGGATTGGGCCGACGCCCGCAACGACGCTCTGGACCTGCTGGGAAGTTTCGTCGCGGAGCAGACCGGGCCGGTGGTCGTCTTGGGCGACCTGAACTGCTCGCCGTGGTCGCCGTACTTTTCCGACCTGTTGACGGCGTCGAGACTACGCGATGCGCGGCAGGGGTACGGCGCCAGCCCCACTTGGCCGGCCGACGCGCCGTACAAGGGGTTTCCGATCGACCATTGTCTCGTATCGAAAGACATCGCGGTGCGGAACTTCGCGCTGCGAGAGACGCCCGGCTCCGACCATCGGGCCGTGCTGGTCGACCTGACGGCCCCGACGCCGCGCTCGATCAAACCGTATACACCGGCCGACGGACGGAGCCGTCCGCTGGCCAACTAAGTCGACCGTCGGCTCCACCGCCGGTCTCACCGCCGGCGCGAAGCGGCGCGACGTTTGGAAAGGGCGATGCGCTTGTTCGTTGGACCGATCCTGTCGCGCGAGTTCCTCACCACCCCGCGCCGTTCACGGCACTACATCCTAAGAGCCAGCTACGTCACGCTCTTCTTCGTCCTCATGTGGACCGCGTGGCAGTCGATCATCGGCTTCCAAGCCGTCGAACAGCTTGGCGATCTCGCCTACTTCAACACACTGCTCTTTCCGATCTTCGTCTACACGCAGTTGACGTTGGTGCTCTTCGCTTCGGCCTTGTACGGCACCAGCGCCGTCTCCCACGAAAAAGACCGGCGGACGTTCATTTTGCTGCTGGTCACCCGGCTGTACGACCGCGAGATCGTGGTCGAAAAGTTTCTGTGCGGCTGTCTACAGGTGGGCGTGGTGCTGCTGGCGGCGCTGCCGCTGTTCATGATCTGCCTGCTGCTGGGAGGCGTCAGTCCCTATCAGTTGGCCGAGGCGTACGCCGCGACCATGGGGGCCGCCGCGCTCAGCAGCGCGATCGGCGTGCTCATCGCCACCTGGCGAGAAAAGACGTACCAAGCCGTGGCGATGACGCTGCTGACGGGTGTGCTGTTACTCTTGTCGGTGGAAATCGTGGCGCTGGTGGGCGAAGGGGCGACGATCGGCGGGGCGCCGATCGCTTGGACGGCGGCGGTGTTCTCGCCGTACCGAGCCGTCGCTTCGGTGGCGGAACCATTCAAGACGACCGCCGGCGCGACGCTGCCCTCGGCGGCCTTACTGCATCTAGCGCTCACCGCGTCGGCCTCGTTCGGCTCGTTGGCGTTCGCCACCTACTTTCTGCGGACGTGGAATCCGCGCGGCGAACCGCTGCAACAACGCGAAGCGAAGGAAGACGCCGTCGCCGACCCGACGGCCGCCGTGGGCGCCGGCTGGCTCGACGTCCTTCGGCCCCGGCCGAAATTCCGCCCCATCTGGCCGAATCCGATCCTGTGGCGCGAGGTCATGACCCGCGCCTACGGCGCCCGCACCGTGCTGGTGAAGCTCGGCTACTTGCTGGTGTTCGCCATTCTGCTTTGGTGGATCTTCACCCTTGAAGTTCCGACCGACGCCGCCCGCCTGCGTCTCGAGGCGGCCCGCGCGGTGCTGCCGCTCGCGATCTTGAGCCTGCTCTTGGTGAACGCGCAGTCCGTGACGGCCGTCACTTCGGAACGCGACCTGAAAAGCCTCGACCTGCTCTTAGTGACCGACGTCACGCCGCGCGAATTCGTCTTCGGCAAGATCGCCGGCATCCTGTTCAACACCAAGGAAATGTTGATCGCGCCGATCTTACTCCTAGCCGCCTGCGGCTTCCGCGGCTTCGTCGGACCGTCCGGATTCTTCTTTACGACTTCGGGCTTTTTCGTCTTTGTGGCGTTCGCGTCGATCTTAGGAATCCACGCCGGCCTGCGCTATGAAAGCACCCGCGTCGCGCTGGCGAACAGCTTGGGCACGATGTTCCTGCTCTTCGTCGGCGTTTTGATCTGCCTGTTCCTGATCCTTGTCAGCGGCAAGCGGTTCGAGGCGCAGTGGGCCAGCTTCATCCTATTTGTGGTGCTCGGCAGCATCGGCTTGTGGATATCGCTCAGCGCCAACCACCCGTCGAACGCCATCACTCTAACGGCCGCCGTCACGCCGTTCGCTACGCTATACTGTTTGATCGCGTTCCTGGTGGGCGACCGCAGTTCGGCCGTCTTGGTGTTCCTGGTCGGCACGTCGGTCTATGGCTTCGCGGTGGCGTCGCTCTTGGTGCCGATGCTCAGCGAGTTCGACGTCGCCACCGGGAGAACCAGCTTCGACGAAGGCTGACGACGCCGGGCCGTCTAGTTGCCGCCGAAAAGGCTGATGCCGAACTTCGCCGATTTTCGGCTGTCGCCGGCCGTCTTGGCTGGTTCGGATTCGGCTGCCGGGGGGATGACGCCCCAGGCGGCGGTCGTTCGGCCCGATGGATCGACGCCGACCAGCTTCACCACCATTTCGCGACGGCCGAACTGGGCGAGGTCGATCCACTCCGATCGGATCGTCTGCGTCGGCCGCTGCTGCGTCCGCGGCAGCACGTCTTCCGCCGGGGCGACGGCGGCCCGTCGGGCGTCTTCGTCGACCTTTTCCTGGGGCAGCGTCGTCCATTCCCAACTCGCGGACGTCCAACGGATCGGGGCGCCGCCGACGTGTTCGACCGAAAAGCGGACGCCGGTCTTTTCCCGCCAGGCGGCGACGTGGAACCGCGGCAGATCGTCGGGCAGGCGGACGATGGTCCACTGCGTTTCCGCGTCGGCGGCGCCGCGCGGGTCGTCCATCGTGAGCCGCATCGCCGTGCCGGGGGGCACGTAGACCGAAAGGACGGCCGCGCTGGTGGGGGCCAGGCGAAGGTCGACGGTCGCGCCGGCGGTCAGCGGAATCGGTCGGGGGCCGGCCAAGAGGCGCGTCTCCATTTCGCCGCGAAGACCAAGGGCGTGGAAGCCGCATTCGGCGTCGACCGTCGGCGTCACGCCGTCGAGCGTCGTGGCGACGGTCCAGTCGCGGAACAGCTCGGCGAACGGCGTCTGCGTGGCTGCTTCCAGGTTGGCCGTGCCGCTGAGGTTCGACTGCGACAGTTCCCGCAGCAGTTCGATCCCGTAGCGGTCGACGCACCACCGCAGGAACAGGTAGGTGCTGCCCCGGCTGCCGTGGCACCGCCACCGGTTGGCGCGGAAGTAATCCGGTACGACCAGCGGAAACTGCTGCGGATTGTTCAGGTATGTGCTGATGCGGTAGTCGAGGTTCGACCAACCCGCGCCGGCGATGTTCTCGGCCAAGTGCGAAAGGGCTTCGCTGAGCCAGGTTTCTTCATCCTGGCTGCCGGCCGAGGGCAGGTACGTCCCGAAGACGTGTTCGCTGAGGGTGATCGCATGAGTGTATTCGTGGGCGAGCAGCGTCCACAGGTGTTCGCCGGGGCGGACGTTGCTGTTGAGGTACATCATGTCGCACTGGTTGGAGAACGGCGCCGGCACGGAGTCGTAGAAGTCGCCGCCGCGGACGAAGCCGCCGATCGACACCTTGCCGTTCGACAGCTCGCCGAGCCAGTGAGTGATGAGGATGGTGAATCGGCCGTCGCGGTCGACGTCGCGGTGGGCGCCGAAAACGGCCCGCGTGGTCGGGAACACGTGCTTGTCGAACCGGTCGATGATGCCGTCGACCACGTCGCGGGGGAACTGTTTCGGATCGTCGTCGCGGTCGACGTAGACCAAGCATTGCGACCCGACGCCGACCAGTTCCGCCCGCACTTCGGCGTAATTGGCGGCGTCTTGAAAATCGTCTTCTCGAACGAAGAGGTGGAAAGAGCGTTCGGCGGAAAACTTGGCGGCGGCGTAGGCCGGCCGGTCGTCGGTGACGGCCGACTGCCGGCGACGGCGGTTCTCCATGGCCGCCCGGCTGGCGCCGACGCGCTGCCGCCAGGCGTCGTCGACGAACGGCGTGTGCAGGGCGTTGGGACGGGCCTCGGCCGCCGGCGTCGCCGTGACGCGAACGACGGACGAATCCGCCGACGGTTTCGGCGACCCGACGATGACGTAGTACTGCCGGCCTTCCTTCGCCGCGTCGCCGCCCGCCAGATCGATGTACGGGGTGGCTCCGGCCGCCGGTTCGACCGCCAATGGGCGCAGCGGCTCCAACTGTTCCACATCCACGGTACGCGCGTCGCCGGCGGCCAAGACCCACGCCAATCCAAGACTCGCCGTCAACGCCGTCAGTCCCATGGAAGCCGCCTCCGTCGCCGCTGGTCTTTTGGGTGCTTTCGGAGGATCGGGAGGATCCAGAGCAACCGGCAACGGAAGTAGAATCGGAAGTTCGGGAAATAGTGCTTGACTGGGAGGGCGGTGGACTCAGCCGGTTCCTTGGTGATCTGGGTCGACTTGGGCGGTCGGAGTGGTTTTCCGAGATTCAGGCGACGGTTTTCGGCGCGCGAAGAGGCTGTTTGAGGTAAAGTGGCAACGGATCGGTCGCGCCGCGACGGTCGACCGATCTGTTGCCGCGCCAAGCTCCGTCCGTCGTTGAAAATGAAGGGAAGGGCGTTTCGTGGGACGAGCGATTGAAACCACCGGCCGATCGGTGCGACGGTTCGACACCCTGGAAGATCGGTCGGTGCCGGCCGCCGTGCTGCCGAGCGACTTCGCCGAGACCACCTTCGCGACCGGCTTTAATCAACCGACCACGATGGCGTTCGCGCCCGACGGCCGGCTGTTCGTCGCCGAGAAGGGGGGGGCCCTGCGCGTCGTGAAGAACGGAGTGGTGCTGCCGACGCCGTTCCTTTCCGTGCCGGTCGACACTTTTTCCGAGCGCGGGCTGCTGGGCGTGGAGTTCGATCCTTCCTTCGCCCTCAATGGAACGGTGTACGTCTATTACACGACGCAGATGGCGGACGAAGGCAAGATCGTCAACCGGGTGAGCAAGTTCGTCGCGGCCACGCCGACGGCCGATGTTTCCACCAACGTTGAAACCGTTCTGCTGGACGACATCCCCGCGACCGCCGGCAACCACAACGCCGGCGCGCTGCATTTCGGCAACGACGGCTTCCTGTACGTCGCCACCGGCGACGCCGGCGCGAATCCGAACTTGGCGCAGGACCTCGGCTCGCTGGCAGGGAAAATCCTGCGGCTCGATCCGCTCGAGCCGAGCCTGATTCCGGATGAGAACCCGTTCGTGGCCGTTCCCGGCGCCCGGCCGGAGGTCTTCGCCCTCGGTTTCCGCAATCCGTTCACGTTCACCGTGCATCCCACGACCGGCGTCATTTTCGTCAACGACGTCGGCTCGAATCGGTTCGAGGAAGTGAATCAGCTTGCCGCCGGCGGCAACTACGGTTGGCCGACCGAGGAAGGGGCCG
>JBOFFD010001327.1:0-1591 GCA_051648425.1 Planctomycetia bacterium | reverse complement strand
GCGGGCTACCAGGCCGACTTCGAGTCGGGCGACACCTACTCCGGCATCCTGTACGAAGAGAAGGGTCGGGGCATTCTGGCGCTGCGAGGTCAGAGCGTGATCGTCGGCGACGACCACAAGCCGAAGGTCGCCGAAGTTTTCGCCGAGGGGCCCAAGCTTCAGCACGGCATTCGCAAGGAAGATTGGAACACGTACGAGGTGTCGGCCCACGGCTTCCACTTCGTGCATAAGATCAACGGCGTGAAGATGGCGGAAGTGAAGGACGACGACGCGGAGAAGCGGCGGAAGTCGGGCCTCTTGGCCCTGCAACTGCACGCCGGCCCGCCAATGGTCGTGCAGTTCCGCAACATTAAAATGAAACCGCTCTAAGACCGCTCCGGTTCTTAGAAGTTCTTTTCTTTTCGTAGGGCGGACCGGGAGGTCCGCCCTACGTTTGTTGACGCCACCCGTCTTATACCGGCGGACCAAGCAGCCAACGGCCGGCGGCCCAGGAGCCGATCGGTCGGGCGCCGTCGGCGACCAGAAGTTCGGCCGGCTCGGCGGGGGCTTCGCCCGCGGCCCGCGTTTGAATCAGCGTGAAGGCGGCGGGGGCGGGGGCCGCGGTCGGAAGGCGTCCCCACGCCGGTCCCAGTTCCAAGGCGGCGGCGCCGTGGCGGGTCGCCATCGCCAACGCTTCGCTCGGCGACGGCCCGCCGCTGATTCCCGCCGCGAAACGCATTTCCTCGAACAGCGACAAGTCGGGGCTGCTGCACCGGCTGTCGGTTCCCAGGGCCACCGGCACGCCGCGCCGCACCAGTTCGCGCCACGGGTGCGGCGGGTGGCCGAAGTAGGCGTGCGTCCGCGGGCAATAGACCACCCCCGCGACGCGGCTTCGCACGGCGTCCAGCGAAGCGAAATCCACCGCCGTCATCGCGTTGACGTGCACCAACAGCCAGCGGCTGCCGTCGGGACGGGGTTGCAGGTACGTTTCCCACAGCGAAGCCGCCGGGACGGTCGGCCACGGTTCGGCGGCGTCCCACGCGCCCATCCGCCGCAGGAAGTCCAAGAGCGGCCCTCGTCCCTCAAGCAGCAGCGACCGTTCCTCGGCGCTTTCCAGCCAGTGCGTCGCCACTGGTGCGGGAGCGACGGCGGCCCGCCGGTAGACTTCCACCGCCGTGCTGTACGGCGCGTGCGGACTGATTCCGTCTAGCACCACGGGGGGCGAGCCGTTCGGCTTCGGTGTCGTCTCGTTGACAGCGGCCGACCACAACGGTTCGTAACGGACCGATCTTAGACCGAGAACTTCCCGGTAAACAACCGCCGGCACGCCCGCGGTCGTCAACGCCGCGGCGGACGACCCGCCGGCCGCCACGTCCGCGACGAACGTCGCTCCGCCCGAAAGAAGCTGCGCCACGCCTTCCGTCACCACGTTCTTCACGCCGTCGCCGGTCGCGCGGCGCAGCGCCACGATCTGTTCAAGCCAGGCGGCGAGGGAGCCGGCGGGTCGCGGCGGCGGCGGCCGACCGGCGGCGAAGGCCAGGTCGAGGTGACAGTGGGCGTTCACCAAGCCCGGCGTCACGGCCGCGTCGCCCAAGTCGACGGCGTTCCGCCG
>JBOFFD010001326.1:0-5984 GCA_051648425.1 Planctomycetia bacterium | reverse complement strand
CCCGCGCCATGACGACGACCGGCATCGTATTTTCGATCTTCAACGTGCTGTTGTCGATCACCTTCATCATCTTGACCGCTCCGGTCGTCAACGATCGCATCGAGATGCAGAAGAAGATCGCCGACCAGGTGAAGAAGATCCCCGGCCTGGAAGAGTCGGTATTGAAGGCCGACCGCGACCGCGTCGGCCGGCTCGATTCCATCGACCGCGAACGGGCCGCGACGGTCGACGTCATCACCACCGGCCGCAACCGGCTGGGCACCTTTCAGGCCCGCAGTTTCGAGTACCGCGACCAGGCGAACAACGACCGCGACGTGCTCGCGACCTTGGAACTGTCCATCGGCAACGTGAAGTCCGAGACCGAGGCGCGGCTGGACGAATCCGAATCACTCGTGAAAAGCAACGGCGAACTGCAAGCGTCGGTGTCGCGGCTGGAAGACAACGTGACCGACTTGAAAGCAAGGCTGGCGAACGCCACGATGTTGCTGGCCGATACGCTGACGGCGATCGCGGACCACAACGAAAGCCTGATCGAACTGCGGCAGGAGATCGACGACAAAGGCAAGGCCGGTGGTGGGGAGGCGAAAGTCGCCCGAGCCGACTGATCGCGCGGCGAAGCCGAACGGTTTCACGATCGCCGGACGATGAAGCGTGGACGGACGGCTTTTCCCCGGACAGGGGGAAATAGGTCGGCCGTCCGCCGTCGTTGGAACAGTTTCCCGCCAGTTCGCCTTGACTTGGGTTTTACGTCGCCGGTATACGGTGAGCAGCGAAAGTGCTGCGACGGCGGCCCGGGTCGAGGCGTCGAAGCCTTCGGCCGGGTCGTCTTCGTCTCGGTCATGACAAGGGAAAGCCGGTCGGCGGAACGTCGGTCCGGACGCGTGCAGTCCCGAAGGAGTCTCGTCGATGACGTTTATCGGGAAGATACTGGTTCTGATCAACGTGGCGCTGAGCTTCGTGTTCATGACCGTGGCCGTGATGGTGTACGCCTCGCGCGTCGACCTTCAGGCGGAACTTGGAAAGCGCTCGAAGGCGGTTTCCGACCTCGAAACCAAGAAGAAGGATCTCGACACGCAGGTCGAGACTCTCAACAACGGCCTGAAGTCTGAACAGACGAAGCTGGCCGCCGCCACGAAGAAGTTCGGCGACGACCTGGAAAAAGCGACCGCCGACCTGAAGCGTTCGCAGGAAGAAAAGGATTCGCAGGCGAAAGCCGCTGCGGATTCACTGGCGCAGATGTCGGCCGCCACCACCGAAGCCAAGCAGCGCCGCACCGAAGTCGAACAGCTTCGCGAAACCCGCGACGGCCTGCTTAAGCGGAACGGGGAGCTGACCAACGAAAAGGAATCGCTGAACGACAAGCTCGCTCAGACGGAGAACTCGTTGGAACTGGCGACCTCGCGGAACACCCAGCTCGCGGAGACGCTTGACGGCCTGCAGAAGTTCGTCGTAAAGCGGGTCGGCGCCATGCCGTCCGCCGCCGAGCTGCGCGACGCCGGCGAACAGCCGCCCCCGCCCGACGTCGAAGGAATCGTCACCGGCCTCGACCAAGGCGGCCAGTACGTTCAGATCAGTCTCGGCGAAGACGACGGCCTGCGCAAAGGCCACGTCCTCAACGTCTGGCGCTACACCCCGGAAGCCACCTTCCTGGGTAAGATCAAGGTCTCCGCGATCCAGGCCAACACCGCGGTCGCGAAGCCGATTTCCGTCAAAGGGCGGATCCAGGAAAACGACCGCGTCGGCGCCCGCGTCGTCAGTCAGTAAGTCGTAGGACGAATCCCAACCCCGAAACGGCCGTCGTTTATCGACGGCCGCTCCCACGGAGTCTTCCCGCATGGCCCGCGAACGCATTCGTCAAGACGGCGGCATCTACGTCGGCAAGCCGACCTACGACGTCTACTCCACGCTGCTGTGGATGACCACCATCGCCCTGGTCGTCGCCTGCGGCATCATGTACTACGAGTTCTCGCTGCTGGGTTCCTGACCCGCCGCGCGGCGCCGTCGTCGTTCACCGACGCCGGCCCTTTCTTTCTCTAAGACGCCGTTCCGGCCCGCCGCCGCGAACGGCTGTTCCGCCAGGCCAGTCCCGCCGCCCCCAGCCCCCAGATCAAACACGCCGTCGGTTCCGGCACCGGAGCCGGCTCCGCCGCCGTCATGCCGGTCAGCCGCAGCGTCGCGTTGAAGAAGCTGTAAAGATTCAGACAATTCTTGTCGGCGTCCGTCTTCAGAATCGAGCCGACCAGCCGCGAATCTGAATTCAGATCCATCAGCAGCGCGTCGAGCATGGCGGGCGCCATCCAGTCGCCGGAGTTAGCGTTCCACGACAGCGTATGCGAATCGAGCCGGTCGCCCGCGAAGCCGTTCAGTTCAAAGCCGGTGTTGACGCGGTCGAGCCCAAGTTGCAAATCGTTATGGTCGATTTCGCCGGGCCGGGTTTTACCGTACTCCACCGTCATGGTCAGTTCCACGCCGGTGATGCTCGTCAGCTTCGGCTGGCCGGCGAAGTCGAAGGTCGCGATCGGCGTCGCTCGGCCCAGCGGCACTTTGTTCGGTCCGGTGCCGATGAAATCGTACATCGGCACGACGCTCGTAATGGTCGCAGGGGCGGCCTTCGCCGCCGACGCCCCGCCGAAGCAAACGGCCGCCATGCAGACCGCCGCCGTCGTCCATGATTCGCGCATGTTGGCTCTCCTTGCCTGGATACGACCGGTCGAACGCCCGCCGGGCGTCCGCCGATTCGCTGATTCGTCCGTCGCCCGACCCCGGCCGGCGACGGCCGGCCCGCACTCGACGCGCTCCACCCGTCGAACGGCTTGATGCACCCGCTCGAAAGGATGTCACCCTCGATGCGCTACACGGTTTTGGAGCACTATTCCCTACAATCGGTACATTGGGATCTTTGCCTTGAATGGCCGATGCGGAAAGCCTTGGAAACTTGGGGGCTGGAGCGGCCTTTGACAAACTCGGCCGGCCAGGCGGTTCGGGAAGTCGTGGAAGCTTGGCGGCTGCCCCCCCACCGCGCGATCTACTTGCGGTACGAAGGGCCGATCAGCGGCATGCGCGGGTGGGTGAAGCGGTGGGACGCCGGCGCCGCGACGGTGCTGGTCGCCCACGACGAACTCGTGCGCGTACGTCTCAGCGGCGGTAAAATTTGCGGCGTCGTCGAGCTTTCCATGGCCCCCCGGTCCGACGACCGTTGGCTTTGCCGATACTCCCCAACCTACCGCCCGCATTAGTGAAAAACCCCGAGAAAGTCCACGTACATTTCTTCATCGCAAAGAAATGAATGGACTCGGCCGACCGGTCGCATCGGTCGCCCGCTTTTCTCCGAGGGTTGCCCCATGAGTCTTGATGCCGTCGCCGCGGCGACCGAAAATTCAACGACCGGCGTGTTCGCCCCCACGGGGGTCTTCGCCCCGCCGGTGCTGGCAACGGCCGTCGCGGTCGACGCCGAGCGTCCGTGGTCGATCGACGAAGTCCGCCGCCAAATCCAGTTGATCCAGCAGGTCATGCAAAGCGTCATGAAGGAACGGGAGCACTTCGGCGTCATTCCCGGCTGCGGCGACAAGCCGACCCTGTTGAAGCCCGGAGCCGAAAAGCTCTGCATGACGTTCCGCCTGGCCCCCCGCTTTGAAATCCGCCGGCGCGACATGGACGCCGGCCACTTCGAGGTCGAAACGACCTGCAGCCTGCATTCGATCGTCACCGGCCGCTACCTCGGCCAAGGCGTCGGTCTGTGCTCGACCATGGAAAGCCGCTACCGCTACCGCGACGCGAAGCGTAGCTGCCCCCGGTGCGGCGCCGAGGCCATCATCCGCGGCCGCGAGGAATACGGCGGCGGCTGGCTCTGCTTCAAGAAGCAGGGCGGCTGCGGCGCCAAGTTCGACGCCGGTGACCCGACCGTCGAAAAGCAGCGTTCCGGTCGGGTCGAAAACCCCGACATCGCCGACACCTACAACACCGTTCTGAAGATGTCGAAGAAGCGGGCGCTCGTCGACGCCGTGCTGACGGCCACTGCCGCCAGCGACATCTTCACCCAAGACCTGGAAGACCTCGGCGACCGTTCCGTCGCCGCGGCGCCGACCCCGGCCGCGCCGGCGGGGGGCGAGGCCCGCCCTTTCGTCGGGGCGGCTTCTTCGGCGGCGTCGGCCGGTGCGTCGAAGAACAGCCCCGCTTCAAACGGTTCCGCGCCCGCCGCCGGCTCGACCAATGGGAGCAAGACGACGAGCGCCGTCGAGAACGAACCGAAGGGACCGGCGACCGATCGGACCCCGTCGACCCGCCGGGACACGCCGCGACCGGAACCTCCGACTCCGACGACTTCGGCCGCCTACCGCCGGTTTCGTGAGGCCGCGACCGCGCTGCTCGACCCGGAGAACTTCGCCGTCGAATGGCCCGGCGGCGTGCAGGAGGTGCAGTTGTGGTTCACCCACAACCGTCGGTCGCTTTTGAAGGGCTACGGCTTCAACGACTGGCGGGCGGTGCAGCAGTGCGACGACGGCGCGGTCTTCGACCGCTTCCTGAAGGCGCTCGACGCCGAATCGCGCCGGCGCCGTAACGGCGCGGCCGCCGCCGTCAAAGCGGCGACGGCCCGCTCGACGGCCGCCCAACCGCCCCCCCAGCCAGCCGCCTCGGCGGCGGTCTACGCCCCCGGCGTGCCGATCGTGCCGGAGGACTCGCTCCTGCGAAACGAACTCTACGGAGCCGACGCCGTCGACCCCGGCGTCATCTCCGGCTTCTAAGTTCCGCTGCCGGGCGAAGTCGAGCCAAGATTTCCGCCGCAACCGCCACTCCGGGACCGAACCTATACGCACTTCGCGTCGAGCGGCGGAAGTTGACAATCGATGGGACCGCTTGCCGTCCCAACGTGGTCCAGCTTCGCGAATAGCCAAACCTACCGATCCCAAACCTTTCAAACTTCGGAACTTGGATAGCCCAAACCCACACGCCGCACCGGCCCCGACGCCTACTGTTAAAGTTTCGTGAAATAGTAGGATTTGCGGCAGCGGCCTCTCAAACACTCTCACGATATCCGTATCATATCTTTGGCGGGCGGTTCATCTTTTGGGAAGTCTTAACTGCCGTACCTGCTCCCACATCATCGAAGAATCCTAGAAGTAGGAGGGAGGGGTTTGCACGCCTTCAACATTCACAGAGTGCGGCGAGCGTTCACTTTGATCAAACATATGGTGATCGTCGCTGGCATCGGCGTTCTGGTCACGCTTCTTCTGCCGGTCGATCAACTGGTCCGCGAGGCCGGGCGGCGCAGTCAGTGCCAAAGCAATTTAAAGCAAACCAAATCGCACTGCTGAACTGCTTGGACGCCAACTCTTGTCGTCCCTTCGTATTTGATTTCGCGGTTTAGGACGAAACAGGAGTGCAATTTCACAAACACTCATACTCCAACAACCTCAACAGTAGCTGCATTGTAATTCTTCAGAAACGCTTGCATTCGTGCGATCGCGAGATATATTTGTGTGCATGGTTGAGACGTGAGAACAACCTATGCAGAAGCTCTTCGCACCAACATCTTTCTTCCATTAAGATGTTGGCCGTTCTTGCTTTGTGTGCAATAAGGAGTTTTTCGATGAACTGCCGTTTGGCCTGCATCGCCACCGTCTTTATGTCCGCGAGTTCTTGTCTTGCCGAGAACGTGCCGCTGTATGTTTCCGGCAAGGTTGCGTACGCGAAATGCGAACCCCCCCTTTTCAAATTGATGACGATTCCGATGGAGACGGCATTGCTCTCGTGAGCGGCTTGACCGATCGTACTGCCGCAAGCGCAGAAGGCAGCGTCCAATCCATCGAAGGCGAATTCGTTGTCGATAGCTTCGCGAACTACATGGCGTATTACGCCGGCACGGATGTAAGTCGGTAAGTTTTCGATCGCGACCGGTTTCCTATAATACTTCGCGGCGAGCGGGGTTCAACACCGGGAGGTGCATCGTGCAAGACGAGTATCAAGATCCGCGCGGCTATTCCGAC
>JBOFFD010001325.1:0-1726 GCA_051648425.1 Planctomycetia bacterium | reverse complement strand
ACCGCAAGCTGCCGACCCTCTGCGTCGGCGTCAGCATGCAGCTCATGAACGTGCTGCACGGCGGCGGCCTGCACACCCACCTGCCGGAAGACATGCCCCGCGGCATGCCCCACTTCGACCCGCTCGACCCCGACCACCGCCACATCGTCTTCGTCACGCCGCGCACCCGGCTCGAAGCGATCTACGGCGAAGGCGAAATCCGGGTCAACAGCTCGCATCACCAGGGCATCTCGAAGCTGGGCAAGGGTCTCAAGAGCGGCGCCTTGGCGCCCGACGGCCTCATTGAAGCGATCGAAAGCACCGACCCCCAGTGGTTCATGGTCGGCGTGCAGTGGCACCCCGAGTCGGAATCGGCCTCGGCGTTGGACCGCCAGCTCTTCCAGGGCTTCGTGCAGTCGTGCCGTCAGAAGGCCCCGGCCCTCAAACTGGCCATCGCCGCCTGACGCCGCCCCCGTTCTCCGTCCGTTCCACCGACGCCGGCCGCCCACCGGCCGGCGTTGGTGTTCCCATCCCTTCTTGAATCAAGCCGCCGACCCCCCATGAATACCTTTCGGTAGCCTTCCATCGAAGGAAGTTCGATCTCGGCCTCTCGGCGTCGAGGGAGCTTTGAAGCATGGCGGTCGTTTTTCTAACCGGCGCGTTGGCCGAGGCCGCCGACGGCGAACGGCGGGTCGAAGTGACCGGCGCCACGCTGCGGCAGGTGATCGCCGCGCTCGACGCCAAGCACCCCGGCTTGGGCGCGCGGCTGGCCGTCGGCGACGAACTGGCCGTCGGCTTGGTCGCCGCCATCGACGGTGAAATCGCCCCCCGCGCCTTGTGGCCGACCGTCGGCCCTACCAGCGAAGTGCATTTCCTACCAGCCCTGGCCGGCGGTTGAGCCGCACGTCGCGCCGATACGTCGCAGCTGCTGATACTGGGCGAGTTCGGCCGAGCGCCGGTGATTAACAAAGTCACCGGCCGCGACCATTCGTTGAACGGCATTTCGATGGTCGTGGCCTGCGGCGGCGATGTATGGGACCGCCGGGTCGCGCCGTCCGACCTGGACGCCATCGACTTCCGATGCCTGGGAATCGACCAACAAGTCCATTGGATGAACCCGCAGCGCCGGCCGTCGCCAATCGTCGAAAGAGGCGGCCGGCCGATCCATGCGTTGTGCGGCTGATTCTTTTCGGTTGGTCGACGGTCGAATTCCGCGAAACTAGAATGTCCTCGCGGGGGTTGAACAACCACAAGCGCGGATGCACGAACCCTCGTCTTGTCCGCGGTTCTACGGCCAGTTTCACGACTTCGAGGCGAACATGAAGCGCTCCATCAGCTACTTGCTTACTTTCACGACGGCGGCGGCGCTGTCGGTCGGCCCGGTAGAGGCGCAACCCCGCCCCGGCGGCGGACCGGGCGGCCCTCGCCCGGGGGGTGGACCTGGCGGCGGTGCGCGCGGGCCAGTGGTTCGGCCGTCAATCGGGATGCCGGGCGGCGGCGCGCGGCCCGGCGGCGGCCTTCCGAGGTCCGGCGGCGGCGTACCCAAAATCGGCGGCCCCGCCGCCAAACCCGGCGGAAGACCAGCCCCCGGTGGGATCGGCGGGCCGGGCGGCGTCCAACAATTCCTCGGGATGGATCCTTCCAAGATCGGCGGACTCGATCCGCGGACCACGCCGTTCAGTCCGGAGTGGTTCGCCCAACGGCCCGACGCCTTCCCGTTCAAGTCGGCGCAGACCGACGCCGTCGC
>JBOFFD010001324.1:0-1822 GCA_051648425.1 Planctomycetia bacterium | reverse complement strand
CGTCGAAGCAAGGAGCAGGAATCCCTTGCTCGCGCGGCGGGCTATAAGATGCGTCTTACAGGTTCGCGATGATCGCGTCGGCCATTTCCTTGGTGCCGACGGCGGTCGGGTCGTTGCGGTCGGCCTTCATGTCGTACGTTACGTTCTTACCTTCCGCGATGACGTCCGCGGTCGCCTTCTCCAACCGGTCGGCGGCGTCGGTTTCACCGAGGTGGCGAAGCATCAGCACGCCCGACAAGATCAGCGCCGTCGGGTTGACCTTGTTCAGACCCTTGTACTTCGGGGCGCTGCCGTGAGTGGCCTCGAAGATGGCGCCCTTCTCGCCGACGTTGGCGCCCGGCGCGACTCCCAACCCGCCGACGATCCCCGCCGCCAGGTCGCTCAAAATGTCGCCGTACAGGTTCGGCAGCACCATCACGTCGTACAGTTCAGGCTTCTGCACGAGCTGCATGCACATGTTGTCGACGATGCGGTCTTCGAATTCGATGTCGCGGTATTCCTTGGCGACTTCCCGGGCGACGTGCAGGTACAGCCCGTCGGTGAACTTCATGATGTTGGCCTTGTGAACGGCCGTCACCTTCTTACGGTTGTTCGCCTTGGCGTACTCGAAGGCGTACTTGACGATGCGGCGGGTGCCTTCCGGCGTCATCGGCTTGATGCTGACGCCGGCGGTCTTCGCGATCTTTTTCGCGCTCTTGCCATTGATCTGTTCGATCAGTGCTTCGGTGTCGGGCTTGCCCGCCTCGAACTCGATGCCGGCGTACAAGTCTTCGGTGTTTTCGCGGACGATGACCAAGTCGATCGGCAGCTCGCTGAAGTACGACCGCACGCCGACGTACTGCTTGCACGGCCGAACGCAGGCGTACAGGTCGAGTTCCTGGCGGAGGTAGACGTTGACGCTGCGGAAACCGGTGCCGACCGGCGTGGTGATGGGGCCTTTGAGGGCGACCTTGTTGCGACGGACCGAATCCAACGTCGCTTCGGGAATCGGCGTGCCGGCTGTTTCCATGATGTCGACGCCGGCGTGCTGCACGTCCCACTGGATCTTCACGCCGGTGGCGTCGATGCAGCGGCGGGTGGCCTCGCAGAGTTCCGGACCGGTTCCATCGCCGATGATCAGCGTAACTTGATGCACGAGAGAGTTTCCTTTGTCTGTTACGTCGGGACGAGCAAGACGGCGGGACGCCAAGCGGCGGCGGCGGCCGCCTCGTCACGACCCATCGACGCTTGTCGTTGTAGGAGGCGGCGGCGGTGGACCAAGCGGCGGCGGCGAATCGTTTTTACGGCGCGGCTTCCGAAGTCGTCGTGGGCGGCGGCAGCTCGGCCGACGGCGTCTTGCCACAGAACAGTTGCAGCATCTCCCACACCCATTCCGGACCCGTGCGCTGCGGGTCGGGGGCGTCGCCGTCGGCGTCCCACGCCAACGCGAAAACCAACGGCACCACGTTCCGCCGCAGGCCGGTCGGCACGCCACCCAACCGGGCGGCGATCCCGTTCACGGCGATCGGAATCGGCACCCGCTCGATCGTCGTCGCCGAGGGCGCCGCACAAAGTTCCGCCGGCGACGTGACGAGGTATTCCCGGCAGACGAGCGGCCGATCCGCGTAGATCGAACAGGATTCGTCTTCCAGAAACGGACAGGCCAGGCCCAGTCGGAAGTAGTCCAGACCGAGCGTCTCCAGTTCCTTGCCGTCCAACTGGTTGATGCTTCGCATCGGTTCCACTAGACCGGCGTCGGTCAACCGCGCGACGGCGGCGGTGAACCGGCGGACGATTTCGCCGCGGCGCTCCGGCGGCAGCTCGGCGACCAATCGGCGCAGCC